>NZ_JBMFMW010000022.1:0-15509 GCF_049970475.1 Desulfurococcus sp. | reverse complement strand
CACGATATCTACTGGTTACAACTAGTGTTACATCGCTCTTTGATTCGGCATGGTATTTAAGTAGGTCGTGAATGTCCAGTGGAGCCAGTATATCCCCATACCATATAAGCGTCCTCCCATTCACCAAGCCCTCTCTATGAGCCTTCAGTATTGAGCCCCCTGTATTTGTGTAGCCGTTTGCCTCGTCGATGGAGTACCTTATCCTGACTCTGAAGCGGGAGCCGTCTTCGAAATAGTTATAGATATATCTCCACTTATAGTTAACTAAGAACACTATATCCTCTACGCCGTGTTTCCTAAGCCATTTCACGATCAACTCTAGTACCGGTTTCTCATTGCTCCCAACAGGTATCATTGGCTTGGGAATCATATCGGTATAGGGGCGGAACCTCTCACCCTGACCCCCTGCCAGTATAAGTGAGGTAATAGTTGCAGACAAAGGGATCCGCCACTAATTAACTATTATTCGGTTATCTCCAGGTTAGCTAATAAGTCTTCTGGCCAGCTGGTTGAAATAGCGTTTGAATATCGTGTAAGCCATAATACCCCTCGCATACACCTCGATAAACATCGCTATCCAAGGACCTAGCACCCCTAGAGACTTCACCAGGATTAGTGAGGGGATGACCCTGAATAATAGTAGGGAAACAGTATTAGTGATAAATGGCAACCTGGTGTTGCCGGCTCCCCTTATAGCACCACTGGAAACCATCGCTAATCCCAGGCCAAACTCACTGAACCCTGCTAGAATAAGGTAGAGTGATGCCAACTCACGGATCTCGCTTGTCGGCACGAAGGGGGTTGTGATATAATAGCTGGATAAGGCGACTACGACGCCCAGCAACCCCATTAGTGAAGCCCCCATATATATCACCTTCTCCCCTATCCTCTTAGCACGTTCGAAATCCCCCTCGCCCACATGTCTTCCAACAATTGTTGAGGCCGTCATAGCGAATGCGAAGCCCGGCATGTATATTATGCTCTCGATTCTAAGCCCAATATTATGGGCCGCCATAACCGTATTGCCTAACCTTGATATTATTCCAGCATAGATATTGTTTCCCAGTGAGATAACGCTCCTCTCTATGAAGGCTGGTAACCCGAGGTCTATTATTTTCCTCGGTAGAATAAATAAGCCCGGCCTCATGGGTAGCAACTGGAGTTTCCCTAGGTAATATAGCTGGATCGGTATAGTCAAGAATGAAGCGATGACCGACGCCCATGCTGCACCAGCAACTCCGAGCCTTGGGAAGCCTGCCAACCCATAGATCATTATGGGGTCTAGAATAATGTTAGAGACTAATCCAATGATATTTGATATTAATGATATATCTGACCTCCCGCTGGCTATGAAAACAATATCGAATGACGCTGAAACAAAGAATATTACAAACAAGGCAACCCTTATCCTGAGATAATCCAGTGTATATTGGAACGCGAGGCCAGCTACCCCTGACTGTATGGCGACGAATACCGGCGCCACTATATAGAATATAATGGATAGAAAAATCACGCAAATGCTTCCCTCAACCAGGATCTCACCGGTTATAAGCCTGGTTTTATCCCTATAACCTGCTCCAATACTCTGCGAGACCAGTATGAGTAAGGGTGTTTGAAACAATGTGAAGAAGACCTGTAATAGCATTAGTAAGTAGCCTGCGATACCCACTGCGGCTAATGCTTCACTACCAAGATCTTTAACGAAGAAGGTGTCAGCCAATGAGTAGAGACTATTCACCAGCTCCACGAATACCAGTGGTAACGAGATTCTTAGAGAGGACTTTATCTCTGGATCATTTAGGAGTGTTGAGAAATAATTCTTCATTACCCTGCACCCCGGAGTATTCTCATAATATATTCTGCAATGTATTCGCCGCCATTACGGTATTTCGGCAGCTTTAATAACGGTGCTTCCCTGATGGCTTCCTCTAGGCTCACGGGTTCAATGCTATCCAGGTATATAACGCCTAGTTTCCTAGCTAGGGTGATGGAGTCCCCCCTGGGTGCGGCGAGCTTGTGTCTAGGGGAATAAACCATTATAACGGGTTTACTATATGAGAGCCTGGCTGTTAAGGCTGTTGTGCCTGGATAATGAGTGATCACTAGGCTTGCCCCAGCTATCCACTTATGTATATCGCTAGTATACTGGAATACTATCCACTCTGGATGCCTCCTCTTATACGGCTCCGGATCCACATCACCTGTTTGCAGGACTATTTTCCTACCTGGTTCCAGCCTATCCAACATGTCGAAGAGTGCTTTATGCCCGAAGGTCCCTGTGGTGACTAATATGTAGCCTTCATCCCTTGATTCATATATTGCAGGCTCGTATACTGGCCCAGCTACTATACCCCTCCTATACAGCTGTAGTTGTTCATCCCAGTGGAGGAATACCTCTGCACCCAGCCTATAGAGAATGCTTGTAGCCCTGGACCTCCTAGTGAACCTTGCTACATCCTCAATCGTTAAGATCCTTGAATCCTTCAACCAGCAGACTAGTGATGGAGGTATAGAAAAATTCGAGCCTGATGCAAACACCACTGGATATTTATTATTCCTACATAATTTTACTGACTCACCGAAAGCCTGAAACCACCTCGCTATCCCCTTGTAAAGAGGCTCGGCTGGTCTCCTTGGTAATGTGACCTCGTATACCTCACCAAGCCCCCCTAACTTCTCTTTAACCCAGTCATAACCCTTGGGCACAAGGATATCCAGCTCCACGCCTTTCTTAACCAGGTAATACCCAATAGTATAGGCGAAGCCGCTGTGTCCGCCGTAGCCAGCTATTAACAATACCCTGGACACTGGCATCCCCTTATAGCTGTAGCTCTAGTAGTGTTGGAGCAGGATAAATATATAATTGAAACCATTAATTAAATTGATTGGATTTTAGGGTAGATGCCGGGCAGGCACCATAATTGTTTTTACTTTAGCTCAAAGTTTTTGAAGAGGTGATTATATATGGGCGTAATGTTTAATACTAATGTAGAGCTAAGATTAAGGAGTGCACGTGAAGGCTTTATTAAGTCTGCCGTACTCTCATTCATAGGGCTCATTATCGAGTTAATAATAGTTGTAATAGCTCCCAGCATAATTCTCTTAACAGATCTACTCCATTGGAGCGTTGACACAGTTCTCGAGGTAATATTTCTATTGGTTATATACTTAACGAGTAGAATTGGGAGGAAATTCCCCTGGTCCATTGTAATAATCGAGAGCATCTCTGTTACGCTGGCTCTACTGGTTATCCTGGGGCTTTACGGTTATTTCTTCCTGGATTACATTTCCTCTATAGTGGGGACAGGGGAAGTATCCACAAGCAGCCTAACACCGTTGATAGCCACGGTGGGCGGAGGGGTGATCACACTCCTGATGCATGTTATACAAAAGAGAAATTATCAACAGTATAAAATAGAATTATTGAAACTGGATGCCCAGCACGCCCTAATAGACTTCATAGCCTCTATACTGGCATCGCTCGGTATAGTTTTAACGTATTTAAGTAAAAACTACTCGGTCGAACTCTTATTCACATTCATGTCAATGATATTCGTTGCACACAGTCTCTTCGAGGTCTTCAAAGACGTTGTGAAGACGTTGAGCGGGGCCAACATAGACTATGAATTAAGGGCAAGGGTAAAAGAGCTACTGATAGACGAGTATAAAAACAAAAACCTAGAGATAGATGATGTCGACGCTAGGAAAATAGGCTCCTTCTACGTTGTCTCAGTGAAAATACTCGTGGATCCAGATACAACGATAAATGAAATCCATGAATTAAGGAGGAGGATCACGAGATCCATCAGGAACTCCTCTGAACTAATATACCATGTTGATGTAAGATTCTATCCAAGGCATAAGGCTAAAGCAAGGCTTAAAGGGAAACGGAGGAAAAAGCTTGGTCCATAGTGTTCGTGAGGCATAATGCGGTGTCTCCACTGCTTTAATAACCGTTTTCCTATTTATCCAGAGGAATATCGAGGCATTTATTATCCTCGGACTCCTCCATTAATTGGGTTTTCGCAAATCCCTGTTTTAAATCGCTGAGGCAGCGTTTAACTAGCCTTATGTATTTCCGCGTTGGGTGAAGCGCGATATTGAGATACGCCCTGACTATAGCTGCAACTGTTGCCTCCTGTAGTATTATTATTTGATCATTTAGTTTGAGTATTAATCTAACATGTCGATGCCCCTCAGGTATGCATGCAACTATTTCCTCTACGTCTTCATTCCTATATATCTTGATCCCGTGGCCCATTTAGATCCACTACTATAAGCTTATCGCTTAATCCAGGTATATTTTTCAGGAAAGAGTATTCTGGTGTGGCTACTAGGTATGTGTATATATGCGTGGAGTATAATCTATTAAAGGCGGAGAGATATAGTTCTAGGTGTGGCTTACTGCAGTTATGAACGAGGCTGGATAATCTAGCAGTCCCTATGTTCTTATGTATAAGCAGCCTGAATGCTTCGTCCAGTATCCCAGCATGGTTGACCTGGATTTCAGTGTTCTTTATGGCTTCTTCAGCTAGCCTGATGGCATTTAATAACTTGGCTTCACTACCAGCTAATCTTATACCTTTCAGGATTAATCTCTCGATTTCACCTCGAAGCCTCTGATATTCAATGTATTCTTCATCACTTACATTCATGTTGCGAAGCTCCTTCAGTCTCTTACTGAATCTTAGGAGCTTCGAGATCGTGACGCTTAGCTCTAGCACTAGTTCTCCAGCACCCATGATCCTCGATAAAGCAGTGTAAACGGTGATCACGTGTTGATCCTCTGTGCCACAATCATTTATTATTAACAATATGCTAAAGCACCTTGTGCTCGAGGCGAAGCTAGCCAGGTACTTGTATAGCTTCAGCAACCTGTTAACGGATTCCTCAAACACTAGTAATGGCGGAACCAGCTGTATAGTATGCGTCAGGATCGATAACTCCCTCCCATACTTGTTAACCAGTATAGGATCTGTGAAAACTATCTTGATGTAGGGCTCGCATGCCTCAATCCTGAAAGAATCACGCCCCCACGTCCCAATCAGGTCTTTAATCAACTCATTGATCTTCATTTTATATAGCCCATAACTAGAATCCAGGTATTCCAGTCTCCTTACTAATAGTACTTAGCTCTAGGTGCTTAATAAATAGATCTCTATCCCAGCATAGAATGCTTCCCCTGCAGAGAGTCTTTAATGCTCCTGCAGCCACTCCATGTCTAAGAGCTGTCATCACGTTCCTCGTATCAATATACGACGCGTTAAAGAATGCATTAAATGCATCGCCAGCCCCTGTTGTATCAACCGGGTTGCCCAGGGGTTTTACATATGCGTGATATATACTGCCATCTCCTAGTACAGCAGCAGCCCCCTTACTGCCTAGTTTAATCACTAAGACCTCCACCCCTAGTTTAAATAGTTCACCTGGCTTTATTTTACTAGTTAACTCGTTGAATTCACTACTATTCAGGAAGAGTGTGTCCACGTGCTTCAACACTGCTTCCAATGTTCCTCGCCGGGTATTCACGTAGATCCCTGGATCATAGCTCACCACTGCCCCATGAACCCTTTCTACGATTCCGGCTGCTCTCTCAGGGTGTAAAGTAGCCATGTGAACTACACTGGCCGAATCAAGTATTTCCTGACTTATCTTATCCGGTGATAGATATGCGTTAGCGCCGAGGCTCCTAATCATAGATCTCGAGCCATCCGGGTAAATCACCGATATGACAATCCCTGGTGATGCATTGAGGTACGTTATATGTGATATGTCAACGCCTAGTCTCCTTATTGATTCCAGGTGGGATTTCACCAGTAGGTGATCCGCAACCGATGCTACAAGCACAGCCCTGTGTCCATAGTGCGATACAGCCACGGCATAATTCGAGGCTGCCCCGCCAGGCCTTATATCGATGTCCCTCGCGTTCACGCTTTCATCTATTCCTGGCGCTTTATCAATGTATACGGCTATGTCTATGTTAAAATTACCTATGCTTACATGTATCGGTGTGCCCATATATAGTCACGACTCTCCTAGTGTTTAGATGCGGCTTGCTTAATAATTGACGCACTTATATACTTCTTACCCCTCCGCTTAACCTCTTCATCCCATTCACTCAGTATTTTCACTGCTTCATTAGCTACTTTTATAGCGTCCTCTACCCCAGCGTTCACCACGAATTCCTCGGTCTCCCTATTAGCTATGGCTGCACACACGGCTCCGGCTCTGAGCCCATATATATTTGCAAGCGTGAAGATTAAGGCTGCCTCCATCTCGAAGTTTAACACGTTAACGCTCCTGAGATACTGTACGAGGCCTCTTTGAAACGGGGGTAGATAGTCTTTGAAGCCTGGTCTCTCCTGCCCTACGTAGAAGCTATCGCTGCTAGCCGTTAACCCCACGTGATATCTTACTCCAAGAATTTCGGCAGCCTCTATCAGTGCTAAGACTACATCATAGCTTGCTACAGCGGGGTATTCAGGCATAACATAGTGTTTACTGGTCCCCTCTAACCTGACCGCTCCAGTGGATATTATTATATCTCCCACACTTATACCCCTTGTGAGAGCCCCGGTTGTCCCGACCCGTATAAATGTATCCCCACCCACTCTTGCAAGCTCCTCTATAGCTATCGCTGTAGCCGGTGCCCCTATGCCGGTACTTGCAGCTGAGATAAATACTCCCTTATAATAGCCGCTATACGTCACGTATTCTCTATGCTTTGCAACACTCCATGCCTTATCCCAGAAGCTAGCTATCCATGGCACTCTATCGGGGTCCCCAGGTAAGAGAATGTAACGGCTTACATCCCCCGGCTTCACTTGTAAATGGTATTGTCTACCCTCCTCGCTTTCGGGGCGACTCGCGCTCTTGAGCCTCTCACTCATTTCATTGCCCCCTTGTATTTTACTTTATATCTTCTTCGAATATTTCAGTATTTAAAGTAATGGTATCTATGATCCCGTAGGTATGTCTCCCAGTTATGTAACCACATGCCTCACCCGGGTTTAATACTAGTTTACCATTTATGTGTTCACTCCTAGCTATATGGGTGTGCCCGTAGAGCAGTATATCGGTGTCGATGGATTTAGCGAGGGCGTCCACTATTTTCTCCGTTGTAGATGCGTCTCCGTATCCATGCATTATGAATATTCTCCTACCCCCTATCTCCAGTATGGTTGGCTCGCTATAGAACATCCATCCATAGCCCGAGGACAGCTTATTCAATAAGTATATGTCACCATCGTTATTCCCCTTAACAATAATAAGTTTAACACCACCGATCTCCTCCCTTATAGCTTTAAGGGTGAACGGACTTACAATGTCTCCGAGGTGGATTATGAGCTCTACATTATGGTCAGATAACCTTCTAAGAATTCTCCTGGTTGCATGAATATTGTCATGTGTATCGCTTAATACACCAATGATCATCGAGGACACCACGGTTTAAAAGCGCTGTGAAAAACTATTCGTGGTTCCACAAGTGAAACTACTCGACACTAATCTTGAATCCCTCTTTCCCTTTACCAGCTTTCTTGAGTTTTACTTCTAAAACACCATTCTTATACGAGGCTTTAGCTGAGGATGGATCTACTTTACTCGGTAGTTCGACCTCCTTATAATACCTCCTGTTCGTATCACTGGCGTTGATGATAAGTGTTCTACCGTCATCGGATACCTTTACATCGATCTTATCTTTCTCTACACCGGGGATCTCAGCTATAACCGTGACTTCATCGCCTGATTCAAATACATCTATTAATGGCTCCCTTTCCTCTGTGATCACAGGCTTACCGCGCTCCCTCCTCATATTGCCGAATTCCCTGACCACCGGTTTTCCATCAGGGCCTATTGTTATACTGAAGCCGTATACATACGGCCTTATACCTTGTCTTTCAAGCTGGCGCTCTATCTCCCTGAATTCTTCAGGGGTGAGTCCTCTACTGAATCTACGCATTAAATCCAATACCATTCTCTCCATGTCTTCAAACATCTTGTCTATTTCGTCGAAGAGGTCCTCGCTCCAGAAGGGCCTCCTCCTTCTACGATACCACCAGTCATCCTCCACAGGGTATCACCACTACTAAAATATAGTGTATTCGGCCTATATTAAGTTTAATAATATTTTAAACACGCTAGTGGATAATATTATTTCCTAGGTGATCACTGTGAAAATATACCATCACACTGTGAGGTTCTCGACCAACGCTCAGTTCCAATTAATAGATGTAACAAGGACGGTCGAGGAGGCTGTGACTAAATCGGGCGTCTTAAACGGTATCGTCCTTATTCATGCTCCCCATGCAACAGCAGCCATAATACTTAATGAACACGAGGAGGGGTTAATCAATGATATACTTGATAAGCTAAGGGATCTCACGGAGCCGGGAAGCAGAAGGTGGAGGCATAACATGATAGATGATAATGCTCATGCACACATTGGCTCAGCAATTATAGGGGCTGAGAGGATCATCCCGGTTATAAATGGGAGGATAGCTAGAGGAACTTGGCAGAATATATTTTTCGTTGAAATGGATGGCCCACGTTCAAATAGGGAGGTTGTGATAACAGTTATTGGTGAGTGATATGAGGTTCTATATAGCCTGCGAGAACGAGATACTGGATGGATCCGCAACAGACGTGTACTTCACGAGGACCTATAAGATACTTAAAGCCAAGGGTGTCAGGAAGAAGGTTAGGATGGAATTCCATGTAATGAGGCTGCCCAAGGGCTATGAATGGGCTGTATATGCTGGACTCGAGGAGGTACTTTACTTACTGAAGGATAAGCCGGTGACAGTATACTCTATGCCTGAGGGAACACTGTTTAAGGCTGGCGAGCCGTTACTTATCATAGAAGGCTACTATGATGACTTCGCATTATATGAGACAGCCGTGCTTGGCATACTTAGACACTACTCGAGTATAGCTAGTAAGGCGGCACGTATTAAGAGGCTTGCAATGGATAAAACAATACTCTTCTTCGGGCTTAGAGCCGTCCACCCTGTAATAGCTCCTATGGTTGATCGAGCAGCATACATCGGTGGGGCTGATGCCGTCTCAGGGGTTCTAAGCGAGAAATATTTGGGGATTAAGCCATCGGGGACGATGCCTCATGCATTAATACTGGTCCTTGGCGATCAGAGAGAGGCGTGGAAAGCATTTGATGATGTGGTAGAGCCTAGTGTACCCAGGATTATGCTTGTAGATACGTTATTCGATGAACGCGAGGAAGCATTGATGGCTGCCAAATTATTGGGTGATAGGCTATATGGCGTTAGATTGGATACGCCTAGCAGTAGACGCGGCGACATGAGGCAAATAGTGGAAGAGGTTAGATGGACCCTCGATGTAAACGGGTTTAAACACGTTAAAATAGTTGTAAGCGGAGGGCTGGATGAAAAGGAAATCATGAGGCTCAGAGACATCGTAGACGCCTTCGGTGTTGGGACAAGTATATCGATGCCCCCCAGCGTCGACATCAGTGCTGATATTGTTGAGGTATACGATAACGATGCATGGAGACCCTTCACAAAGAGGGGTAAGCTACCTGGAGCCAAACAGGTATTCAGGAAGAGGCCGGGGTTAAATGACATTGTTACACTAATGGAGAACCATGGCGAAATACCCAGTGGATATACCCCGCTTCTAGTTAAATACATTGATAATGGTGAACTGGTAAGGAAGCCACCTACTATAGAAGACATTAGGAGATACGTTATCGAGCAGCTTAGAGAGGTACCAGAGCCCTCTCTCGAATAGCCTTACTGCCTAAGCCTCCTAATCAACCTGCTTAACTCGGAGAGATTATTAATAGCTATGTATTTTTCAACCGGATCAATCCATGGCGTATCATAGAGGGATTTAAAGACTTGTCTAACCAGTACTACGTGTTCTCTGAGGTCTTTCAAACCTTGCTCTATCACGGCTAGGTTTACTGGTTTATCGTCGACATATATTACCAGGTCATGAGTCTCAAGGATTTCCATGAGTGCTTTAAGCCTTGACTCGGTGTTCTCCTCGACTACGTATATGTATTTGAAATAATCTGTAAACCCATCTATATAGATTCTATGTGTTTTCAACCCATAGATGTCATCCCTGTGCCCCACGTGGTACAGATCCACCTGGTTTTTCAGAGTGTTTAATACCGGCTTCACGCCTGGAAGGCTTCTCGAATACTCTATCCTTTTCTCCCAATACCTGGTGATTAATTCATCGAATAAACTACTCGAGAAGCCCGGAATGTATCTAGGCCATAAATCCTCCCTTAATACGCTAAGGCTCTCCGTTAAATACTCAAGGTATAGTAGTTGCCTCGCGTAATCTATAGTCATCCCTGTTAAAGCTGGGAAGTCTTCAAGATAGAATAATGGTATCCCCCTATAGCTATCGACGAGTACTCCATCATAATCTAATGCAACAGCTATCTTAGCCATGTAAAGCACCCAACTTATATCAGTGTAACTCTAATTAAAATCATGGGGATAACGGTAGATGAGAGGCTTTAACCACTGTATACTGGATCACTACTACTTGAGGCTAGTAAACAATTGCTTATTCGTCGTGGTAGGGAACAAGCACTTAGACTACGGCTTCGTAGGGTATGTTAAATACTGTCCATCACTAGCTGGCTCATCAATATGGGTGTTTAAAGGTGTTCCCCTGGAGAGGCTTGTCAAATGGTATGATGTCAGAGAGGTTCACGGCTTTACACCGTGGAAAATCTATGTGCCCCACTATGATGCAGTACTACCATATGTTCCAAGGGGTTTCATAGTTGATCTCTATGACCCGGTGAACCGCTTACTCGAGATAATTAGTTCCCCTAGAGACAGCTTGGAAGAACACGTTGTTGGCTTCACAGAGCAACTCGGTAGCCTAGTGAACGGGTTAACGGGGCTCGGCGTCTCAGGCTCTATTCTTCCCGGTATACATAACACACTTTACAGTGATGTTGATATAGTGGTTTACGGGTGGAGGAGGGCGGTGGATATAGTGGAATCGATTAGGGAGAACAAAGATATATTTAAGCCGTTCACCGGGGGAAAGCTATTGGAATGGGCTCACAGGATTGCTGGTAAGACAGGTTTAACGCTTAAGCAGGTTTTATCCCTATATAGAAACTGGAGACGAGGCTTATTTAATGGCAGGGAGTACTCTATCCTGTACAATAATGATATAAGCGGTTTTCTCACTAGTGAAGCAGAGTTTAAAACTATTGGAAGCGTACTAGCAAGGGTGGAGATTAAGGGGGGTATAGAGGCGTTAAACTATCCCTCGGTAAGCGGTGTCGAGAATTATACTATTTTCGAGGGCGCTAAGCCATTGATGGATGTTACATATATTGAGAGCTTTGAGTCACTGTATATCCCCATACTTTATGAGGGTGGCAAAGCCGTAGTAAAGGGGCTTCTCCAATGTAGCAATACTACTTGTAGAATACTAGTTGGGGGAGTAGAGGAGAAAGGATTCATCATGCCTGGTGATACTGCTTGAACAATATACTTAGAGTGCTCGCACTCTATGAGCTAAATGCTTCAAGGACTTTATCCAGGCTTACATGTCTAGCGGCGAGAATCCTTGGCGTTGACGCAGTTATTCTTCTAGGTGACACGATATCCCCGTTAATTATTAAATGGCTCTATGAGAAATGCGGCCTCAGAGTACTCGGGGTTACGGGTAGGCTTGACGATGAATCAGTACCCCAGTATCTGAAGAGCATTGGAGGCTTACTAGATGGCAGGGTAGTCGAGTTAAAGAACTATAAAATAACGGGGCTCGGGGCCTCACCAATAACCCAAGTATATGGAAAAATAGATGTTCTCGCCACGTTTAAACCCGGCTTCATGATGGACTGCTGTAACATCTATAGTGATGTAGCTGGGAGAATAATAGAGGCCATGAATCCATCGCTAACCTTAGCCGGGGGATGCAGAGACCCATGTATGGCTGGCAGAGTGATCGCGCCGGGCAGTATTCAGAAGGACTACCTAGCATATGTGGAATTCAGAGATGGTGACTATGCTGCGGAAATAATTAGCTTCAGAAATCTTCTACGTGATCTACACCTAGAAGCTCCATCTTTCTAAAATAGGGTGCCGGCGGTTTTACGTCTTGAAGAATATCTTTAAGCAATAGGGTAGAAGACGAATAGCTCCAACTCTAACCATGTAGAACAGAGAGATATTATATATTTAAATACATATGTTATTTAGCATTGATTGGTGTGGAAACATGGTTAAGGAATTATTCAGGCCCAGAAGCATAGCCGTGATAGGTGCTAGCCGTACCCCAGGAAAAATAGGATACATAGTGCTTAGAAACATCAAGGGATATGGATTCCAGGGTAAAGTATACCCTATAAATCCTCACGCAGATGAAATACTGGGGTATAAGGCGTATCCATCGATACTAGATGTGCCAGATGAAGTCGACGTAGCCATAGTAACTGTGCCAGCCGATAATGTACCAGAAGTAATCGAGGAGTCAGGTAGGAAAGGCGTTAAAGTAGCGGTTGTAATTACATCTGGATTCTCCGAAGTAGGTAACGTAGAGTTAGAGAACAAAATTGTTGAGACGGCTAGGAAATATGGAATGAGGATTCTTGGCCCCAATATCTTCGGATATGTGTATACGCCTTCAAATATAAACGCTACCTTCGGCCCCCTGGAGGTTGCAAGAGGCAGTATAGCACTCATCTCGCAGAGCGGGGCACTAGGTATAGCGTTAATGGGCTGGACAATAATGAATGAAATAGGCTTGTCGGCGCTGCTAAGCGTAGGAAACATGGCAGACCTGGATGTAGCTGAGCTCTCAGAATACCTTGCAGATGATCCCGACACAAGGGTTATAACAATATATCTCGAGGGAATAAAGCCTGGTAGAGGAGGGGAATTCATTAAAAAGATGAGGGAGGTCACGTTAAAGAAGCCCGTTGTAGTAATAAAGGCAGGTAGAAGCAGACGCGGTGCAGCTGCAGCTGCAAGCCATACTGGTAGCTTGGCGGGCAGCGATAATCTCTATGAGGCAGCATTTAAGCAGGCAGGCATTATTAGGGCATATACTGTGGAGGAGATGTTCGACATAGCCAGAGTCTTCGCGGCACAACCATTGCCCAGGGGCGAGAACACCATAATAATAACCAATGGCGGCGGTGTAGGAGTCCTCGCCACCGATGCCGCGGAATTTAATGATGTGAAATTACTTGAACCAAGCCAGGAGCTCAAGGAGAGACTTAAGACCACTATGCCGTGGTTCGGTAGCGCTAAGAACCCGGTTGACTTAACTGGGCAGGCCGTTGTAGATAACTATGTTAAAGCATTAAAGATAGCTGCTGAATCAAGCGAGGTCGACAACATAGTCATACTATATTGTAGAACAGCTGTACTGGATCCGCGCGAACTAGCTAAGGCCATAGTAGAGCTCTATGAATCAGAGCATATAAGTAAGACAACGGTAGCCGGCTTCGTAGGCGGCGAGGACACATATGAGGCAATAAAGTACCTGAACAGACATGATATACCCGCTTATCCATCGCCTGAGAGAGCGGTTTACGCGCTTTCAAAAATGATATGGTATAGAAGATACCTGGAGGCTAGAAAAGCCTCGCCCCAGGCTTAACTGTTTTTTCAACAGTAGCTATAACAGGTGGATCAGTATCCGTTGCTAGAAGCATTCCCTGACTCTCAAAACCCATCATTTTCTTAGGTTTCAAATTAGCCACTATGATAACATATTTGCCCTGGAAAAACTCTGGCTGATACCACTTACCGAGTCCAGCTATAATCTGCCTCTCGCCAAGTTCCCCCAGGTCTACTATGAGCCTGATCAACTTCTCGCTACCAGGGACTTTCTCGGCTGATTTAACCAGTCCAACCCTTAAATCAATCTTCTGGAACTCATCTATTCCAATTAATTCCATGGGAGCCACCTGGATTAGTTATTAATTATAGTTATCCCTTAAATTACTTGATAACTCTTCAAAGACCTCGATAGGGCTTTTCTCATGAACCCTTATACCGTGTTTCTCGATGTATTCAACTATTTCCTTATCAGGTCTCCATGGTAGAGCCTTCTTTAACTCCACGTATAGCTTTGCAAGCCGTTTCTTACCTTCATACAGTATATTGTTAACCAGCTCCACTAGTCCCGGCGCCTCTTCCGGTTTAACAATATCCTTGCTTCTAGTTCTTAAAGGCGTTGCCATGTAGACTCCAGTTGTCAATTCAAGGACTACCCCTTTATCACTGCTAAGGCTTATTATACCGCTGTGTTTATAGCCGCTTAGCCTAGCTATCCTGAGTATTTTTATAGCTGTGGCTAAATCCATTGTTGACAAGTGGATTATGGGCCCTGTAACGTTAAGCCATATCTTCCTGTAGACAGGTATCTTATATAGCTCCAGTATCTCCTCTGGTTTAACCGGCGTATGCTTCTTGAAGATTATAGTGGAGTCACTTTCACGGCTCCATGGTGACCTGGAATCGCTTGCAACGATCCTACCGCTACAACTACTCATAGTATGTATCCCCTGCTCAATATTTAAGACTATTAATAATGGCAGGAGATCTTTATCCAGGTAGCCTATCTCTAAGTCCTCCCACATTCTATGCCAAAAGGACATCTTCCGCTTAAGCCATGTATTCTTATCTACTTTCATATAATCATCTCTCGTTGTAGGGTATCATCTATAATTGTCTTTTCTTGGGGGGATTTTATAGTATTTATGGGTATAGTAGGTTAGAGAAATTGAAAATTATTACTGTTTCCACTTCCCTTCATCAAAGTCTTTTGTAACGTACTTTGAAACTATGAGGGCTCCTATAGGGTCTCCTATTACATTAAGCATGGTCTCAAATGGATCTACCGCTGGGTGAACACCAACCATCCATCCAGCTGCCTCTACTGGGATACCTAGCGTTGTGGCAGTAGCTATGGCAATTATGGCTGCTCCACCGGGCACTCCAGCAGCCGCGGTTGCACCCAGGAATCCAAGGACCACTGAGGTGATTACTTCACCGAATCCTATAGGTATTCCAAGTGCCTGGAAAGCGAACAAGGTGAATAATGCGATAGTCGCACAGGCTCCCTGCATGTTGATCGTTGCTGCCACAGGTAGTATAACTGTTGCAACATCCCTCGATATCCCAGTATTTATCGCGCAACTTATAGTGACTGGTAATGTGGCGTTACTGCTTGCAGTGGAGAAGGCTGTCAACATTGCAGGGTAGAACTTCTTCCAGAATCTAAGCGGGTTCACACTTGCAACTAATCCAAGTACTAGTGGTTGGATTACCAGTAGAATTATGAGGCCGCTTATATAGAATGACAATATTAACTTAGCGAACGCGGAAACAGCTAGGACTCCTACTACCGCGGCAACATTCGCCATTAACACGAAGACACCTATGGGACCATACCATAGCACGAAGTCTAGTAACTTGTATATGCACGCTAGAGAAACCGGGCAGGCATTTGAGCAAGAAGTGGTGACACATTGAAAG
>NZ_JBMFMW010000021.1:5872-15608 GCF_049970475.1 Desulfurococcus sp. | reverse complement strand
CAGGTGGCCCGGTCACAGCTACAGTCCATGACATGGGGTTTGCGACAACGATTGATTACACAGATAGGGATGCAGCGGGTAGAAGACTGACAGAGAAAAAACATGAGCTGGTTAAGCTAAGGAAGTGGCAGGCAAGAACGAGGATAACAACTAGTGTTGAAAGGAACCTAGCACAAGCAATGAACGAGCTGGATCGGTTATCAGATATATTGAATCTGCCCTCGTACGTTAAGGAAGAGGCGGCTAGAATATATCGTAATGCAGTTGAAAAAGGAATAGTTAGAGGCAGAAGTATTGAGAGTATAATAGCCGCTACAATATATCTTGCATGCAGAGAAATGAAGGTACCACGTTCACTTGATGAGATAACAAGACATACCAGGGTGAACAGGAAGGAGATAGCCAGATGCTATAGGCTCCTATTAAGGGAGCTGCATATAAAAGTTACTACAACCGATCCAGTGGACTACGTCCCTAGGATTGTACATGGATTAGGGCTTCCCGGACAAGCAGTTAAAATAGCTATCGAGATAATTAATAAGGCGAAGGAACAAGGTGTCACGGGTGGAAAGGACCCAGCCGGATTAGCAGCTGCAGCAGTATACATCGCTGCTGAACAGCTGGGAGAGAAGAGAACTCAGAAAGAGATAGCACATGTGGCAGGGGTGACAGAGGTAACTGTAAGGAACAGGTATAAGGAACTCGCGAAAATACTCGGACTAGAGTATGAATAAACCACAGATATTTCTCAGGCTGCTGTGGATTTATAGATAACTTTAATATCTCTAGAAAACTGAATTATTAAGTGGTGGATAACGTAGGGTGGGTTAAAAATAGTTTGTTCAGTATTTCAACCCTAGTCTATAACCAATATGTTTTCAGGAGGTATCCCGAATTCCTCTATCAGGATCTGTTTTACTCGATGCCTGTGATCTCCCTGGAGCTCTATCCTCCCCTCTTTGAATGTGCCGCCAGTAGCTAGCTTCGTCTTCAATGCTTTCGCAACTTGCTTGAGGAATTCCTTATCGTTTGGTAATCCATCTATAATGGTTACTGCCTTACCGAATTTTCTCGTATCAAGCCTTATCTTGACAAGCGACTGCTCTATTCCTGACTGCTCACAGAGCTCTGGTGGTAGCCCACCGCATATTGATTCATCTATCTTCTCATCCATTGCCTACTCCATCACCAACTCAAAGATTCCAATTAGAAAATATGTAGAGGGAGGTTTTAAAGTCTTTGAACATTATACTGGTGTATGGTGGGCTGGCATGGTTAAATATAAGTGTGGTAGATGCGGGTATGTATTCGACGAGGAGGAGATGAGGAGGATCTTCGGTAAACAAGTTAAATGCCCTAACTGCACGTATGAGATAGTATACAAGGTTGCAAGACCATACAGAATCATTAAAGCTACTTAGCCTCGGTATGCTGTTTCCGCTTTCATATAGGTTTACTAGGGTTTACTATCAAAATTCTTTTATTGAAGAATATAATTGCATGTATGAATCTATTCCTGAAGCACTCTGCAAGCCCAAGCAGGATGCAGGGGAAAAAACGAGGGGATGAAACCAATTTATATAACCCTATATGAGGCCTGAACTCCCTAGTAGACCCCAATAGGTCTATCTCCCACCCCTGGCTAATGCAGCTAGCTCAAATACTAGTTTACCAGCCAGTATACTTGTAACATCGTTTACATCGACCAGCGGGTTTACTTCAACTATATCAAATCCTACCAGGCGGCTCGACGACCCCACTATTTTCTTTAATAGTCCAAGTAATTGTAGAGGGGTTAACCCGAAGGGCTCCGGGTTCCCCACGCCAGGCGCATATGATGGATCAATAACGTCCATATCTATGCTTATATATACCCTCCCTAACTCCACTGCTTCCACTGTTTTTTCAAGAACGTCTAGAACTGAGTATACCTTGATATTTTCCAAGGTTTTCAAGTACTCCAACTCCTCACCACTGTAGGCCCTGGAGCCTATATGTATAACTCTCACACCTTTCTCAACGAGTCTTCTAAGGAATGATGCGTGATTCAATCTTGAGCCGAGGTATTCATCCCTTAGATCGAGATGTGCATCAAAAACCACTAGGGTGTCAATGCCGTCCATTAGCCCGCTTACAATTGGGTAGGTGATTAAGTGTTCCCCTCCTAAGAAACCGAGGGGTATCCCCTGGTACTCCCTCCAAGCCCCCTTGGCAACACTTTGTATTATTGATAGGGATTTCTCTACATCTCCAGGTGGCAGGATAATGTTTCCCAAGTCGATGAAACCCTCGCTCTCCATGATTCTCCTAGTTGACAAACTATAGAACTCAATGTTACATGATGCGTTCCTTATATAGTCCGGCGCGAATCTTGAACCAGGCTTATATGTTGATGTGTAATCCATGGGCACACCGATTAATACCCCTATATTACTGCTGGACTCCATACAGGCAAACTTCACTGATCCCTGTAGTAGTAGCCTCCAATTCATGTTCACCACCACTTAAACGAATATTTAAGGTGAACGCGTTATTTAAAATCCAAGTACAAGGGGATCGAGTTGAGTAATGGAGAAGATATATATGGTAACATAATGGAATTAGCAAAGAAACGCGGTATATTCTGGGGAAGCTTCGATATATATGGTGGGTTAGCAGGCTTCTATGATTTCGGTCCGGTTGGAGTACTCCTCAAGAGGAATTTAATCAACCTATGGTTGAAGACATTCGTATACTCTAATGACCTAGTTGTGGAGATTGAAACACCGGTGATTAACCCCAGGATAGTATTTAAGGCAAGCGGACATGAGGAAAGCTTCATGGATCCTGTTGTAGAATGCCTTAAATGCGGTAGAGTATACAGGGCTGATCACCTGGTTAAGGAGGCAGCAGGCATAGATGTAGAGGGTTTAAGCCCCGAGGAAATACACAGTGTTATCCTGAGAAACAATATCAAGTGCCCCGAGTGCGGTGGTGATCTAGGTAAACCCTTCTATACCCTCCTATTGTTTAAAACAGAGATAGGCCCATACAAGGGGGAAATAGGCTACCTCAGGCCCGAGAACGCTCAAGGGATGTTCATAAATTTCGCGAATATTCTCAGAGTAGCTAGAAACAGGCTTCCACTAGGCATAGCACAGGTCGGCAAGGTTGCTAGAAACGAGATATCGCCACGCCAAGGGTTACTCAGGCTCAGGGAGTTCACTATAATGGAGCTCGAGTTCTTCTTCGATCCAGAAGAGGTGGAAGAGGCAAGTGGATACATTAATAGCATCGCAGATGTAAAAGTAAGAGTGCTCACTAGTGAAGCTAGAGTGAGGGGTGTAGAAGAACCAGTTGAATATACTATTAGAGAACTAGTTGAGAAACAGATAGTTAAAACCCCATGGCTTGCCTACTGGATTGGTTTAGGAGAGGTGTTTGCGAGAAGACTTGGAATACCACATGAAAAAATCAGGTTCATCGAGAAGCTACCTCATGAAAGAGCCCATTACTCCCAGCAGACATTCGACCAGGAAGTATACACTGAGAAATATGGATGGATAGAGATAGCTGGATACGCTTATAGAACGACATACGATTTAAGCAGACATATACAGTATAGTAAAGCGGACCTAACGTTCTTTAAACACTATGAGAAACCAGTTGAAAGAATTATCCCAAAAGCATATCCTGATCCAGGTAAAATAAAAGACCTCTATGGCGGGGAAATGGGAAGAATAATGGAAAGACTCGCTCAGAAAACTCCTGAGGAGATCTATAGAGAGCTGGCTGAAAAAGGATATGTCGAAATAGAGGGGCTTAAGATGCCTAGTGAAGCCTTCATAGTAAAGCAGGAAAGGGAGAAAATACATGGAGAGAAAATCATTCCACACGTCGTAGAACCATCATTCGGGGTCGAGAGGCTCCTATATATAGTCCTTGAATACTCGTACACGATGAGGGATGGTAAGACAGTTCTAAAACTACCAGTATACCTAGCCCCCTACCATGTAGCAGTATTCCCATTAGTAACGGGCAAAAAGCAAGAGCATGCGAGGATAATTGAAATAGCTAGAAACATATATAGAAGACTCATTACAAGAGGATTCAGAGTTATCTACGATGATGATGGAAGCATCGGTAGGAGGTATGCCAGGGTCGATGAGATAGGCATCCCATACGCTGTAACAGTAGACTACCAGACCCTGGAAGACGGCACAGTAACTGTGAGAGATAGAGATAGCACTCTCCAGGAGAGAGTAAAGATCGATGAGCTCGAGAAATACCTGCTTATGAAATACGGGTTCCAGCCCGACCTACTTACTCCTTAACCAGCATTCGTGTTTTTAAGGTTGAACACGGTATATCTCAATATAATGGTGATTGAATGGAGCAGTCTACTAGTGGAGGAGAAAAGGAAACAGGTACACAACAGAAAATCGACGTCTCCAAGTTGGTCTCAATAATTCCACCAGCCTCCGAATTAAAGAAAAAAGAAAAGAAGCTGACTGAGAAAAGGGTTAGGATAAGGTTTGATCGGACACTAAACGAGCCAATAGCTAAAATACCCTCGGCTCTTGCATCAATGCTGGACATAAAGAATGATGAGCGGGTTGAAGTAGTAGTGGCCGGTAGGAAGAGATTCGAGTTTAAGGCACTAGTCTTCGAGTCCACTGATGAAAACGTTGTCTACGTATATCCAGGGGAAATAGAGAAAAATGGTGTTGCAGATAATAGTATTGCAACAATAAGGAAAGTCTGCTGAGATGATAATCTAAATGCATTTAAATGAATTAGCCTCATTAATAAGAACCCTTGTCGATGACTATGAGAAGCTCATAGACCAAGGGAAGATCCTTAAAAGCCTACATGATAAGGAACAGGTTGACTTATTCATCTCAGAAGCCAGCAAACTACTTGATTCCTCGGCACGTATCCTGCCAGAGGCTAAATTAGTTGTAAGTACCCATAGCTTGGGAGATCCTATAGTTAAACATATATCAGTGTACTATAGGATGTTAAAACTTATCAGTATAAGATACATTGTGGATCTCCTAGAGGAAGCCTTACCAGTCTACCAGGGAATGCCAGAGGTATTAAGCGAGCTTCAGAGGCTTTTAGCCGGGTTCAAGAAGCTGGAGGACACTCTTTAATCTTCACGATCCTACCCTTCACATATCTATACCGTGTTCCAGTCACCTCAACTATCACTAAACAACCATTCAGACCCCTCCTGGCTATCCGACCTAGAAATATCACTGGTCCATGTTTAACTGGATATCCATAGACCCTGCCATTACTTTCAATTATGAAGGCCTCTACATGCTTACCCAGGATTTCCTTTTTCTGCATAGTGTTATACCTTCTTACGACGGCTTTCAACCTGGCTATCCATTCCTCCACGCCACGTTCTTCGGATGGTATTTTTTCAAAGGCCGTATATGGGAGGGGAGTATACTTGTAGAGGGTTATTTTTTCAACACCTGCCTCACCTAGTTCGTTAACGGTTTTGAGCGTCTCCTCATATATCTTCCTGCTGGCGAAGGGTAGGCTATGCATCAGGTATACGTAGGGTCTAAGCGAGTTCTTCTTTAAGAGCCTCACCGCGTTCACTACGTCAGCTACTTTTATGGGTTTCCCTAATACCTTGTCATTATATGTATCACTACCGGTTTCAAGCCCTATATGTACTGTTGTCCCAGGCAGGTATTTTCCCAGTATTTTAGCTACTTCATCGTTGACCAGGCATGCCTTGATATTCTCAATCATGACTACAACTCTACCCTGGGACACTGGTTTCAACGCGTTAAGACGTGATAGCAACTCCTCGATAGCTTCGGTGTTCGCTGGTGGGTTACACGGATTAGTTAAAGGCCCATTTACGAGTAAATCCCTCCCATAGTCTAGGATGTCCGGGGCGCTTAACACTATCCTACGTGCACCATGCTCGATTAACTCCTCTACTTCTTTCACTATACTATCAACACTCCTCGACCTAGCTGGGCCAAACATTGAGGGAACACTGCAAAAACCGCAACCAGGCGGGATATTGACTGGGCAGTTAACTCGTTCCTCATTCTTACTGCTTCTACAGTTTCCACAGAATATGCAACCTATGCTCCCCACCATAGGGCGCATGAAATTACTGCATCCCCGCACGGCTTCCACATATACCCTGTAAACCTGTGGATAGTCGAACATTTCATCTATCCGTGCCCAGGGTTTGAGAGAGGATAAAACATCGCTGGGAGTGTGTATGTGCCTAGTCGTTAAGGTGACTGCCCCATTATCTCTAAAACCTAGCGCCGGAACCTCGTGTTTACTACACCTATCCTCAACTACGCATTCCATGAATCTTTGAAGAGGTATCTCGGCCTCACCAACTATAACGTAGTCGATATCGAACCTCTTCAATAACTCACCGTATTCAAAGCCAACCGGCCCTCCCACGGTAATTACTGCTGAGGGATTAACTCTTCTAATATACCCTACGACTCTACCCAGAGCTCCCTTATCACTACTCATTGCTGATAGAAAGATGTGGGTAACACTTCTGATAACGTCCTTACTACCCATGGCTTTTTCGTATGGCATGAGCAATGTGTCGTATTTTTCAGAAAGCATGCCAGCTACCACTCGTGGACCCGCACCCACGACATCATATGTTGAGTACCTTTTACCCGTGGACCTGGCAAGTACATCGATAACCAGCATCCTCATTTTTCCAGCCTCGCCTAGATAATATTTTTGGATATAGAGCATTATAGCGGTGCACTATCCTCGGAAAAGTTCCCCACTGCTTGATCTATATACATACCGATGTCATTAACTCCCAAATTACTTAAATACCCTTTATACTAATGATTTATCTTGACCGGGATGAAAGGGGGTTAGTGGTGAGCGAGAGCCCTGAGAGAGGTTCGCTTGCTGAGTTAACAGCTATAGAGTACCTAGGTAACATGATGTCTATTGTGAGCGATCAGGTCTCAGTGTTAGCGGCCCTAATGAACCAGTATTCTCCAAGCCCTGACATCGAGAAGATGTATGAGAGGGTAAGGTCTATTAAGCATCGTGGAGAGGAGATGAAAATAATGTTGATGGAGTACCTGGTTAAGAATAGCGAGGTAATGATGTATTCGAGGAGCTATATAGAGATGGTTAGAACCATAGATAGATTCATACAACACGTGGACAGCGTAGCGTACAGGATACTCATAGCATCTAAAAACAATATCAGTATAAACAACGACCTGATTACCACGCTTCAAACAATGATGGGGAAGGTTAGACAACAGGTTAACCTAATACAGGATTCGCTACAAAAGCTGTCAACGCATCCAAGAAAATCCATGGAGCATGTTGACGAGGTGTTGAAACTAGAGGATGAAGTGGACAACATATTTAGGGAGTCTATATTCAAAGTATATGAGACCTACTCTAGCTCTGTAGCTGGATTAATGGTTTTAAAGGATTTAATAGAATATATTGAAGAGCTCAGCGACCTACTCAAGAACCTCGGTGAGGAAATACGTTATCTAGCACTAGTGAGAACAGTAACGAGGTAAATGGGGTAGAGGAGTGCCAGGGATATTTACTACATAACAGGGTTATAATTCCCGATCCCAAATGCGCTTCTAAGATATACTGGGATGGATATTATGGTTCCTTTCTCGGCGTATCCAAGCCGAAGGATAGAAGCATAAGTGCCCCTCTAGAGCTCTCCCTGATAGAAGCTCTCTATCTTCTCAAGAGGGGCAGAATAAGGGTTTTCCAAGGCGACTCCTCACTAAATGCAGGGGATTTATATAGTATAGCTGTGGGAAAGATACCGAGGTTCGAGGAATTATACACAGTGTATAACGACCTACGTAGCCATGGCTTGATACCGAGAAGAGGGTTGAAATTTGGCTGCGACTACTTAGTATATAGGCATGGACCCGGCATAGATCACGCGCCCTTCGGGCTTCAAGTTTTCAGGGCCGACGAGATCATAGATCCAGTGGAATTAGTAAGGATGGGTAGATTACTCCACTCAGTAAGAAAGAAACTCATCATAGCAATCTATACTGGGAATAACATAGTGTACCACCTACTCGATTGGTGGAAACCATAGCTAAACCGAACCCCAGTTATGGCCAACAGTTTTCCGCCCACGGAGACATAAAAACCATAGACGGGAAACGGTACCAGCGAACCACTTCTGAACATATATCTGGTGAGATAAGCATGAGTCTAAGTCTGTGTGAGCCTTAAAAACATTTTTCAACATTAAATGTTAACGAGAGATAGTGTAGCTGATAATAGTAAATCATGGGGTGTGCCTAGTTGAATAACACTAGTAGTGAGCGATGGAGGAATGAAGACCGACGCCACTACGAGGGTAGAGGAGCTAGGTATGAGAAAACAGGACATCATGGTAGTTATGCATCAACCCGTTTCCAACACCTCGAGGAGAAGAGGCTGGAGCCGCAGCCTATAGGTGATAAATGTAATCCTCTATGCCCATTTTTCACCTGCAACAAGAACGCCTTAATGATAACCTCCAAGCCTGTAAGGGGAAAAATGATCCGCGTTGCACAATGTAGATTAATAGGCGGAGATTGTATCAACGGTGAGTGCCAATATGCATCGTGCAGGTTGAATTCACTACTACCAGATGGTAGATGTGCCAAGGCATTGGAGAGAAAGATTAAGCAGAGCAGCGATGAAGAAATGTTCAAGCAAATGAAGCAGTTCGAAGACTATGATGTAAGCGACTTCATAAGGTGATAAGACTGGTTAAAAATGCCCTCCTTGAACGCTAAATAATCTAATGTCAACGAGTGAACGGATATCATAGAGGTTGAAACTGCCTTGGCTTTTTTAAGGGTTAACTAATGCCCCATCTCTTATAGAGATTATGCTCTACATGTAATGCGTCGAGTATCTTCCCAACTATGAAATCGATGGTATCCTCTATACTTTTAGGCTTAATATAAAAGCCCGGTGAGGCAGGCATTACTACCGCGCCAGCCGTTGCCAGCCTATATAGGTTGAATAAATCTATGCTGGAAAGCGGGGTTTCCCTAAAGACTAACACTAGTTTATTCCTTAAACGCAATACTGCACTAGCTGTTCTCGTGACTAGATTATCTTGGATACCATTAGCTATCTTGGCAATCGTGTTCATCGAGGCAGGCACTATAACCATGTCTGTAAACACTAGATTACTACTGCTGGCTAGCTCCGATGAAAAATCATTTTCAGGGTAAACTGCCTTAACACCATTTAAGCCCTTGAGAAACTCCAAAAGATCTATGCCTTCCTCATATAAAGCCACTTTAACAGCGTTAAAGGTGTAAACCACGTAGACCTCACTATACTTGTTTTTAAACACATTTATTTTCTTAAGCAGACTCAACCCGTACGAGATACCGCTTGCCCCAGTTAAGGCGATAATAAGTGAGGAGCCCACCATTATCCATCAATCCTGCGCGGGGTCATCACATACTCAGACCTTTCGAGCCCTATCATCTAATTATGTTGATTACGTGGTTCATGCTTATTAAGTTGACTCATAATGTATAACGGTTATCTATAACAATAACATAAACATACCATTCACCCGAGAGCGGTTGTTTAGAATCTCTGCACCCGGGTTCATTATGGTCTTCCCGGGCTTCATCACCATAGTTCCTCCCCGGATCTCGGGAACTAGGGTCACTAAATAGATTCCTGGTCTTTAAGAATTATAATCTTGCCTCGGTATGCTGTT
>NZ_JBMFMW010000021.1:0-5772 GCF_049970475.1 Desulfurococcus sp. | reverse complement strand
AAACCTATATGAGACCTGAACCCCCAAGCATACAGCACATTCTGCCTGCAGCCCTAAAAACCATAAACACTGCTTCTGCCACAACCTTCTAGCTTCTCGGCTAAACGGTCTACATGCTGTAGGAGTGATGGTTTTTAAGGGAGTCATTATCGCAGTTATTAAGCGGGGTTAAATTGAGGATCATACTTATAATCGGTAGAAACGGGCTCTCGGAAATAATTGCTGAAACACTGCTTCAAGCGGTTAAAGCAGTGGAGCTCTCAACCAGTATGAAACTAGATGTGGAAATTATGCAAGAGGAGGAAGTAGTGTACCCTGTTATAAAAATCAATGATCTAAGCCCTATAGTAGTTAAGAGCCTACCCGATATCAGGGATCTGGTAAGGATTATTAGGGCCAACGTTGAGATCCGTGAACTGGTTCAGGATGCTGAAATACCTAGTACTCCCCGTGACAAAGCTATAAGCAAGGCTGTTCCTAACTCGATGAATGCATTTGAATACTTTTGATTGCTTCTGAATACTTTCTATTCGCTACCTTGGAAGTAGATGATGACTCATCATTGGTACTACCGGGTAATACTTGGAACACGGTGGGGGCTTGCTCTACTCCTGTATTGCAATGTATCTACGCGTCTTCAACACTTTATCAGGGTATACGACTACGCCTTTATCCGTTATCTCCATTATATGTCTCTTCATACTGTGACTTGTTCCACGCATCTTCCAAACTATTATGCTCCTAACTAGTTCTCCATCTATTTCATCAAGGTCTAGTCTCACTATTCCATCAGCCGCGTGCTCAACACCCGGACCCCCGAATCCCCTCTCTGTCACTGATACCTGTGAAACGAGAAGGCTTGTGGTCCCCATTCCAGATAATACTTTCTTTAATTGAAGCACCACGTTTCTGGCTATTGAGGGCTTTAACAGATATAATGTTGAAACACTGTCAACCACGACTCTCTGGGCATTAATCTCCCTGATTGCTGTCCTCAATACATCGATCAACTCCTCAACGCTATCAGTATCCTTCACTACATATTTCTCCCGCTTAGCTGCTTCACCAACCCCACCGGTAAAGGCATCTATCACAGCGAACTTGCCCTCCTGCTCGTATTGGCGGACATCCCATCCAAAATTCTTCATGTTGATGCGTACCTGAACAGGATGCTCCTCGAGTGCAACATATATGCCTGGCTCACCGAGTTGTAGTCCATTCCAGAGGAATTGTGAAGCAAGTATTGTTTTCCCTGTACCCGGTCCCCCGCTTAATAGCACTATATTTCTCTTTGGTATGCCCCCATTAAGGATGTCATCCAAGCCAGGTATCCCTGTTTTAACTCTCTCCACCATAATGATCGCCGTTAATATATTATTCTTCAACACTTATATATTGTTTTAATAGCTGTTGAGATATAAAATTATATTATAATCAGGGATTCAAGATGAGTAGTCAGAAGAGAAGCGAAAAAGGGATTAAGCTAAGGGTTGGTGAGGCAAGGCAGAGAGATGTGGGTAGAAAAATCGCGCGGATCGATAGGGAAACCATGGATAAACTGGGTGTTTCACCAGGAGACTTCATCGAGGTCATCGGCCCAAAGGGTAGTGATGTAGTGAAGGTTTGGCAGGCTTACCCTGAAGATGAGGGTGCAGGGCTGATACGAATAGATGGAATGGTTAGAAAGAAACTAGGTGTTTCACCAGGAGACTATGTTACTGTTAGACCGATATCTGTAGAACCAGCGGTAAAGGTGACTATTGCACCTATTGGCGAACTACCGGTGTACGGTGATTTATCCGGCTATATTAAGAGACAAATAATAGGGAACCCGGTTAAGAGAGGGGATATAATCGAGATATCATTATACGGTATGCTGCTCAGGTTTGCCGTGATAAGTACTCAACCCTCTACCATAGTATACATAACTGAACACACATATATCGAAGTTAGGACCGAGCCGGTGAGGCCCGAGGTACTTGGCGAGGGCATTCCGAAAGTAACATGGGAGGACATCGGAGACTTAGATGAGGTTAAGCAGAAGATAAGGGAGATCGTCGAGCTACCTTTAAAATACCCAGAGCTCTTCGAGCATCTGGGTATAGAGCCACCTAAGGGGATATTGCTCTATGGTCCACCAGGCACAGGTAAGACGCTGCTGGCTAAGGCATTAGCTAACGAGATAGGGGCTTACTTTGTAACTATTAATGGACCGGAGATAATGAGTAAATTCTACGGTGAATCCGAGGAGAGGCTAAGGAAGATATTCGAGGAAGCCCAGGCCAACGCGCCAGCCGTCATATTCATTGATGAGATAGATAGCATTGCTCCTAAGCGTGAGGAGGTAACTGGTGAAGTGGAGAAAAGAGTGGTGGCGCAGCTTCTCACGTTGATGGATGGTTTGAAGGAGAGGGGTAAAGTAATAGTTATCGGTGCAACAAACCGACCAGATGCATTAGATCCCGCTCTCAGGAGACCTGGGAGATTTGACAGGGAAATCGAGATACCTCCACCAGATAAGAGGGCAAGGAGGGAGATCCTGGCTGTACATACTAGGAACATGCCTCTAGCCGAGGATGTAGACCTCGATAAGATAGCTGATATGACTCATGGATACACCGGGGCCGATATAGCGGCGCTTGTGAAAGAAGCCGCAATGAATGCCTTAAGGAGATTCATGAAGGAGGAGGGTATAGAGATAGAAAAAGGGCAACCAATACCAGCAGAGAAGCTGGAGAAGCTGAAGGTTACAATGGATGATTTTCTCACAGCAATGAAGAATGTGCAGCCCTCATTAATCAGGGAAGTATTCGTAGAAGTACCAAGCGTGCATTGGGATGATATAGGTGGGTTAGAGGATGTTAAACAAGAATTAAGAGAAGCCATTGAGTGGCCGATGAAGTATCCACATGTATTCGAGAAGATGGGTTTAGAGCCGCCTAAAGGAATACTGTTGTTTGGTCCCCCCGGAACAGGCAAGACCCTGCTTGCGAAGGCTGTTGCAACCGAGAGCGGGGCAAACTTTATAACTGTAAGGGGACCAGAAGTGCTCAGTAAATGGGTTGGAGAATCTGAGAAGGCTATTAGACAGATATTTAGAAGGGCTAGAATGGTTGCACCAGCCGTTGTATTCTTTGATGAGATAGACAGTATAGCTGGTATCAGGGGAAGCGATCCCAGCGGTGTAATAGATAGAATAGTCAACCAGTTATTAACGGAGCTCGACGGTATTCAGCCTTTGAGAAGGGTTGTGACAATCGCCGCCACGAATAGGCCTGACCTCCTGGATCCAGCCCTCCTGAGGCCGGGCAGATTCGATCGCCTCGTATACGTGCCGCCTCCAGACTATAATGCGAGGCTCCAAATATTCAAGGTCCATACAAGGAAGCTACCTCTAGCCGAAGACGTGAACCTGGATGAACTAGCAAGGAGGACAGAGGGTTACACGGGTGCTGATATAGCGGCTGTATGCAGGGAGGCATCACTAATAGCTCTAAGGGAGAGGTATAGGAGCACTGGGACTCTGGATGTAGTTAAGGTGGGGATGGAGCATTTCATTAAGGCTTTAGAGAAGGTACCTCCCTCACTGAGTAAAAGCGATATAGAGATGTATGAGAGGCTTGCAAAGGAATTAAAGAGGGTTAGCGGCAGCGGCTCCTTTAGAAGGGTTTCACTACCCTATGGCTAGTTTTTTACTCGTACTCCACGGCTTTCATGGAGTGAAGCATCCGGTATATTTGGTGATTAGATATGAATAGTTCTATCCCGGCTTCATTCTTAAAGTTTTTAACGCAGTGTGGAAGGACTTCAGAGAAGCTGGCGAGATACCGTATAAGAGGCATGGTTGTAATCTCTGGCTCGAACCCCGTTAAAATGGCGTCTCTAACGTATAGGCTAATATATTACTATGTTAAGAAATGGCGTAGAGCGATTAAGGATAAGAAAGAGTTCACAGGGCTATATATCTACCACGACGAGTTCGACGATGCAGTCTCAATGCGTAGTGAGTTTGAAAAACAGATAGGAAAGTTAGGGGACATAGATTTCCAATTCACGGTTTACGAGAAAAGCGATAAATACCTGGGTATAACGGTCTCAATCCTCGTTATGGATTTAACACGTGATTTAAAGCCTAACGACCTGGGGAGGTTAATCGGTATAGTTGAGGGAGGCGGCCTAATTGTATTACTGACGCCACCGTGGGATAAATGGGACGAATTCAAGACGATATTCAAGATGAACCTAACGGTTCCCCAATACCCTGAGCCACGTCACGTGTTTATTAAATGGGTTAAAAAACACCTATTGGAATTCGATGGAATAGGCATCTATGATGCTGACAATAATAGAATTATAAAGAGGCTTGAACTAAGAAACGAGTATAAGCCTTACGAGAGAAAAATAGACATACCGAAAAACACGTTGTTCCCGAGCGGGGTTTACGAGCACGCCTTAACCATGGATCAAGTCAACGTGTTGAAAATCATCGAGGAATTCTATGAGAAGCCACCTCCCGGTAAGAAGAAAGTACTCGTACTTACAGCGGATAGGGGAAGGGGGAAGAGTTGTGCAGTGGGCATAGGCGCTGTTGGATTAATACACTTACTTAGAAAAGTAAAGCCTAAGCCACGAGTCCTTGTCACAGCACCGGAGCCAAGCAATATCCAATCCTTAATGATGCTCGCCATGAAGGTCCTTGATAAACTAGGGTATAAGTATGATGTAATCAGGAGAGATGGAAATGTAATAGAGTTGAGAAGCGATAGGTTCAGCATAGAATACTGGGAGCCATTAAACATCCCGAAAATCAATGGTGATGTAGTCATAGTGGATGAAGCGGCCGGTATCCACGTTCCATTATTATACAAGATCCTGGAGTCGCATAAACGGATAATCTTTTCGAGCACTATACATGGCTACGAGGGTGCCGGTAGAGGGTTCTCGGTGAGGTTCCTTAAGAGGATAAAGAATAGTAAAGATATTATCTTATACGAGTATGAGATGACTGAGCCAATACGTTACAATTACAATGACCCCATAGAAAACTGGCAGTTTAAAACACTTCTCCTTGATGCTGAGCCAGCCGAGTTGAGCGAGGAGGACTTGAAGGATATAGAGTCAGGCAACCTCGTGTATGTAGAATATGCTCCAGAGGAATTATTTAATAATGAGAATGAGCTGAGACAGCTATTTGGAATATACGTCCTGGCACACTACCGTAACGAGCCAGATGATCTCGGAATGATAGCCGATGCCCCCCATCACCTTGTAAGGGCTGCAAAGACGAGGAATGGTAAAATAGTTTGCGCTGTTCAGATAGCCTACGAGGGACCAATAGATGAGGCAACAGCCACAGAACTACTTAAAGGATCGAAGATACCCGGAAACATTATTCCGGATAGGTTTCTTAAGCACCTGAGATATGTGGACTTCGCTAAGACCAAGGGGTGGCGTATAGTAAGAATAGCAACGCATCCAGCTGTACAGGGTAAGGGGATTGGAAGCTGGATACTTAATAGAATAAGAGAGGAGGCCGTTCGACTGGGATTGGACTGGATTGGCTCTGGATTTGGTGTAAACGAGCAATTATTGAGGTTCTGGCTTAGAAATGGGTTTATCCCTGTACACATCAGCCCGGATAGAAATCCTGTAAGCGGGGAGTATACAATACTGGTGGTACAGCCGATAAGTGAGGTAGCGAGGAGACTGGTTGAGAAGGCTGCAGGCGAGTTTAAATCCAAGATACTTAATAGTATACCGGTTAACTACAGG
>NZ_JBMFMW010000020.1:0-15815 GCF_049970475.1 Desulfurococcus sp. | reverse complement strand
CACACTGATATGCTTGATTACGTGTTGAGGCTTGATGATACAGTTAAAGCCGGGGAGGTTGCTGGGAGTAGGTTCTACTATTTATTCGACGACATAGTCTTCCTGGATATTGCGTTACTGATGTACGCTATAGATAGCTTGACGAGTAAAGGCTATAAACTAGTTTTACCACCCTACATGTTACGCCACAAGGTAATGTCCGGCGTCATAGACCTCGCGACGTTCAAGGACGCGATCTACAAGATAGAGGGAGAAGACCTCTACCTTATAGCCACAGCTGAGCACTCGCTTGCAGCGCTCCACGCGTTCGAGGAGATACCCGAGGAGGAGTTGCCATTGAAGTATGTGGGTGTATCCCCCTGCTTCAGGAAGGAGGCTGGAGCCGGCAACAGGGATTTAAAGGGTATATTCAGGGTTCACCAGTTCCATAAGGTCGAGCAATACGTTTATGCCAAGCCCGAAGAGAGCTGGGCGTTAATGGAGGAGTTGATAGGGAATGCTGAAGATCTCTTCAAGGGGCTCGAACTCCCCTACAGGGTGGTCAACATAGCCAGCGGCGACCTAGGCGCCCCAGCCGCTAAGAAATATGATCTAGAGACATGGATGCCTGCACAGGGGCTCTTCAGAGAGATGGTCAGCTGCAGTAATACAACTGACTGGCAGTCCTACAGGTTGAAGACGAGGCTTGTACGTAGGAAAGGGATGGTGAAGGAGTATGTGCATACATTGAATAGCACGGCTATAGCGAGCACGAGGACTATTACATCCATACTTGAGAACCGTCAGAACGAGGATGGAACAGTAACTGTACCGAGGGTCCTGAGGAAGTATCTCGAGGTATTCAATAAGGCACCCAGAGACTACATTCACCCGGTGAAAAGAGAGAGAGCTTAATAAATCCCGTGCACTGGCTCCCCCATCAGTCATGTTATGTTTATCAGGGATCCATGTAGTACTGTCTCTCCCCGTGTTTAATCCGGTTTGTTGAACCAGTGGTGGCAGCCTTGGCCAAAGTGAGGATCAGGGGTATATATGCTACAGCGTTAACTAAGCTGTTAATGGATAAGGGGCATTCAATAGTGCAGCCAAGCGAGAAGATAGCGTCTAGGTTCAACATAGGCATCGATAATTCCCCGAGTGATGTCACGGTTAAGGACAAGGATGATGGTGATGGAGTAGTTGTGATAGGGTTTCCCAGCGAGGCTAGAGAGATATACAACGACATAGTCTCAGCCATTCCATACACCTTTAGATCGATCTCACAGGTAGAGCTTCACTCAATATACCTTGCTAGAGTAGAGAAGAACACGGGAGATACCTGTATAGTTGACACCGGGGACTTCAAGACTGAGCTAACTCCCTGCAGGGAGAAGCCGGGTGATAAGGTTATAGTGGGTGTTGCGAAGACGGCTTTATACCCTGGGGAGAAGATAAGCGTGACGAGGAGCTTTAGGCTACTGGGTAAACTAGTAGCATTAATCCACGGGATGCAGAAGGTAACTTTCTCCGAGCACATCAGGGATCCAGGTTTAAAAGCCAGGTTGACTGCTCTAGCAGTGTCACGTTTAATGGGTGGTAATCTAGGGGTCCATTTCAGAAGTAGCGCGAGGTTCGCTGAGCCAAGTGAAATACTCGGTGAGATAGAGTTCTTGCTAAACGAGTACAAGAGGGTAATGAGTAAGGCTAGTGAAGCAGATGCCCCTCTAAAGCTTTACAGGGGTGAGCTAGTAGGTGTCATAGGCTTCACCAGTCTCTCGAAGAATATACTGGATGATATAAGGGGTACCGTGACCCCAACTATTAGGGGACATCACTCACTACGCTCCATGGGTTTAGGCGACATAGTGGAGGCCATGGAACACTGTATTGTAAATGGATGTAGCGGGGATTCAGTCTCAAGATGTATATGGGAATACGTGTTAGTCAGGCTGGCTGAAAGCGGGGTAATACATATAAGGCATGTTAAGCCAACTGGTGAAGCATTGGATTTAACACCAGGCAGGATCCACAGGATTGAAAGGAGTGTGGAAGGGGTAAGGGTGATTATTAAACGTATTATATCGGGTAGCGGCTTATACGATGGAATAGGCGTTGAGAGAAAACCTGGCGACCTCGACTACATGGTTGTCGAGCCCGGGAAACCCTATATAGTCCACAACTACTACAGGGATACCACATGGCTTGGCTCATATATAAACGTGAACACACCCCCCGAGCTCTCGGTCAACATAGTGAAGTACCATGACCTCCTCGTAGATGTTGCAGTAGCGCCAGGCAGGGAGCCCATCGTGCTCGACAGGGATGAATTAGAGAAAACATTTTCAGCAGGGTTGATTGATCCCCAACTCTACGAGTACGCGTTGAAGACGCTTGAGGAGATCGCCAGGGATCCAACTCGGTACCTTTATAATCCGTGACTCCTTTCAGTAAAATAATGGTGCGGGGGTGCCCGAGCTTGGTCAAAGGGGTCGGGCTCAGGACCCGATGGCGTAGGCCTGCGTGGGTTCAAATCCCACCCCCCGCACCTAGCTATGACTGACCTCCTCCAGCCCTAAAGGACGAGACTTTCAGTTGTAACCGGGATGGATAGGTATAGCATCCTTATTTTTCCGTTATCAAGATAGTGGCTGCCATATCCACAGCATCCTAAGTGGTTGAAATAATGGACACGAGTTCCCCCACTTGTTTCTTCTCCTTCGGTCCATCTACGGTGTCTCTGAGACCCATAGGTGGCCACGGGGAGGGAGCCGGGAGAATCCGCGGTGGATCAACCACGGAAATCCAAACTATAGGTGGGAAACGGTTTAAAGCATTATTTTTAAAGTCACAGAGATCCTAGTATATTTCAGCTAAGGGTGTTTCACTTCCATGTATTTCTACAACTTGTTTAAGAGGCGTGATCATGCTACGGTTGTAACCGTGGTTTTCCACACCATGAGATCCAGCGATATTAAACGAGCCGCTGGATTGCTTAGCAAGTTAAGGAGGAGAGTTAGTGTTCTCGATGCATACATCGTTTACTATGGTGAAAGAACAGGTGTAGCCTCAAGTATACCGCTCCACTATCCTGAGGAGTTATATAGTAGGGGCTCGGCCCTATATGATGGTAGTAGGCTTGCATCATCCTCGCTTGTAGTCTTCATCAACGCTGGCTCCAAATGCTTCACACCGGATAGTGTAGTCGATGCTGTTGACTCCATCTTAACGGGTGAGGCAATCATATATATGTCTGCCCCCTCAGGTAGCCAAGGCCTCTTCACAGGGTTTAAATCGATTACAAGAGAGCTTGGCGGAGAATCCACACGACTTGGCTTGATGGCATCACCTGCTTACTCTATAGTTGTTACACTAGCTAAGTACGTGAAGAGGTATTCCTTCTGGTCCATAGAACCTTTCATCGCGCTTAATGCTACGAACATTAGTGGAAAAGCTATAAGAGTTAATAATGAATGCGTAGATTTAGTTGACCTAGGCTGGCTGGAGCCGCTTATAATAACTGATCTAAGGAGCAGGCTTGTAAGGTATCTTCAACCGGTCAGCGACATGGGTGATGGATCGTGAGGATAGCACTAGTTACAACTGCAAGGTTTAGCAGACTTGCACTAGAGCTACTGAGAAATATTAAGACTCCTACAGCCCTCCATGTGTTCAGCATGGATCCGGAGGTTGAAGCTGTTGCCAGGGAGGTTAAGGCCGCCTTCAACAAGTTCAATAGCATAGAGGAATTATACATGTACAGGGAGCTGGAGTCCTGCGATATAGGTGTCATCGCGTTGGATAGAGATAGCGATAGCATAGCTGTAACCAGGATCCTTGGAAAGATGGGGGTGCCATTGGTTTTCATAGTGTTGAATACCCGAGGCAACATGGAGCTCGCTAGGGGCGAGGGGGCTGAACACGTCATAAGCCTGGATGAATACATAGTAGGTAATATCCTCCCTATAATACTAATGGATTCATGGGTTTCAATGAGGATCATTGATGCTTTTAACCTTGGCGTAGCTGTTTACAGGGTGTGGAAAAGAGGGGTGCTGGGTGTTAAGCTCGGCGACTTCCTCGATAAATTAAAGGGGAAGCCAGCCATGCTAATGGTGTATGATAAAGCCGGTCGAATAGTGATGAATGAAGATCACGTGCTCGAGCAAGGCGACGCATTGATACTCATCGCTAAATACAGTGAGCTACTGGAGTACATTAGCTCTATAGAAAAGATCTTCTCGAAGTATGAGGAATATGTTGCCAGAAGATACTCGGAGCAGTTCCCCACTATGCCTAGGACCATGGGGTGATGGACGTGAACTACATTATAGACGTTATACTAAAGGGCCTCGAGATGATGGCACCGAGGATCATAGCTTCAATAATAGTGCTACTTGCATCCTGGCTACTTGTTAAGATACTTGAAAAAATACTATACGGTGTGCTCAGGCAGGTTGAGAGGAGATACATTGATAGAATACTCGAAATCGCCAGAGTAGTCGTATATGGTTCAGCAGTGGTGATCGTTGCCGCCATATTGTTTCCCGAGACTCAGGCTTTCTCCATCATACTATTGATCATAGGGCTGGCAGTGATAGCGATGCTCCTAGATGTGCTTAGAAACCTAGGAGCCGAGTTCTATGTTAGGTCGAGGGGTATTATTAAGAAAGGCGACTGGATAGAGGTAGACGGTGTATTCCTCAGGGTCATAGACATGGATACCCTGGGAATTATAGGTGAGACACATGAAATGGAGAGAGTGTTCATACCGTACATGAAGCTAATCAACACCATTGTGGTGAATCGCTCGACACCAATTGGTTTATCAATCAAGGTACGTGTCACAGCTCCAGCCACCTATAGTGTTGAAGTTGTGAGAGACGTGATATTTAAATCCATCAAGGCTGTAGCAGAGGACCTGGTCTCTGAGCCCGCGATTAATCTGGCATCAATGAAGAGTGATAGATTAGAGTTCATGGTGGAGATGCACATATGGAACTACAGGAAGCTGGGAAGCATAGTCGAGGAGCTGTCCAGGAGAATCAGGGAAACCATACCTGACGCCATTATTGAAACCTAGCCAAGGAATTGCTGAAGAGTGATCTAGTTTGACCACCATTGACGCTAGGAGGCAGTGGTTAAACAGGTGGATCTATCACTCCATCCTATACAGTCTAGCCGTGACGCTCCCCTCCATCTTCTACCAGGCATACGCCATCAGGGCACTAGGGTTCACGGTTGATGAGGTTGGATCCCTTACCTTCATAAATATCTCGGCGATAGCACTTGGAAACCTCACCGGTCTCCCACTGGTCTACAGGTACAGGGATAGAAGGGTAGCAATATGGAAGACGTTTACATCGCTTAACCTGTTATCTTGGAGCCTCTCCGGTTTCACCGATATAGCAGGGGTTAAACCATTATTCCCACTAAGCATAGGGGTGGCACAGTATACGGGCTCTATCGGTGGGCTAGCCTATTCAGATACTATAGCCGATGTCGTGTCAAGGGATGAGTCTATAAGGTTATTCAGCAGGGTGAACATGTTTACAACCACGGCTGCACTCATCGGTCTCGTCTTAAGCATCATCGTCTTCCATGCCATTAATAACGTGAAGCTAGCCTACAGAATATGCTATGCTATCTCCTTGCTAGCTGCATTAATCTCTATAGGCTTCCTGGCATCGCTGTGGGAGATGAGTAAAAAGCCTCCCCAGAGGATAGGGCCCTGGTTAATGGCGTCCAAGTTCAAGAGTGTCATGAATGCCTATGCCCCGAGGAACTATGTGTCATTCATGCTCATCCTCACGTTCTCCGTTAACCTTCCATCCGCGCTCTGGAACTACTACCTCATCAAGGTATTCCATGGTGATGAGACATGGATATCCCTGGGCAATGTCTCAAGCACATTAGCATCTATACTAGGCAACTATGTGGTGGGTAGGATGCATTACAGGATGAAGCCTAGGAGAGTGATGATTCTTGCGGTTCTCCCTATTTCAAGCCTCCCACTCGTATATCTTTTCTCATCGACCCTGCCTCTACAAATACTCTTCAACATATACTCTGGTTTCTCATGGGCTTTTTTCAATAATATGTCCAACATCTATAACTTATACCTGGTCGGCATAGATGACAGGATATACTTCCTAACAATGCTCGGCATCGCTAACAATGTGTCTGCATCGATAGCGTCTAAGACCGGCTCCTTCATAGCCTCAATGGGTTTAGAGTACATGAAGCTGGTCTTCATTGCCTCCTCATGTCTTAGACTCTCATCGTTCTTCTACGCTGTTAAGAGGGTGAGGGATCTCTAGCCACCGTAGAGCGTTGACAATGCTATCGATACACCAACCAGTATTGTTCCAGCTACCTCCTCCATCATTATTCCTTTCCCTGATACCTTGGAGCTTATCAACTGGTTTAATACGGGCACTAGTGAAGTCGCTATTGTCGCCTGTGCTACATTCAGGTATCTCATGGACTCCAGGTATGCCGTTCCCCCTATAATATACCCCGTCACACCTGTAATCATAGTGAACTTAAGCCTTCTGGGTGCCTCGGTCAAGAGCTCCCTTAATGTGTATATTCTACTCGAGTAGGCTAGCAGTATCAAACCCGGGATAATCAACCTAGTGGTGGTTAAGGCCAGCACATCGAGGCCCATGTGTCTGATATAGATCCATGAGAGTAGGCTCCACACAGCCCATGAGATATTAGTGATCAATGCAGCCAGCAACCCCGTCTTATTCATGGTTAAAATTGTTACCTGTCTACGTACAGTAATATATACCCCTACTATAGCCAGTAGCGCTGCCAGCAGCATCGCATATATGCCTGCACCAGGCTCAATTAATTGTTTAAGCAACTGGGTTGTAATCACGTAAGTGTAGCAGATTATCACAGCTAACCCGGGACCCAGCCTCCTTATCGATAATATGTAGAGGGAGTCCCCGATCAATATGCCGGTTGTACCAATCACCGCGCCTGCTACGAGGTATCTGTATAGATCCATGAAAATCGCTCTAGCTGTAAAGGGAAGCGTTATCAATCCCGCCAGTAGCGCCCTTAACCCGTTGGTCGTGAAACTATTATACCTAGCCTTATCCATAGCTATCAGGCTCGGTGTAAGCGACCACATTAAGATGCTTATGCTTAAATATATTAAACCTGTAAGCATGCCTGTCGAACCCATATCAACCACCGGTCAGCATGCTACACTTAATGATAAATAGGGTACGACACAAAATAACACACATCATCGATAATTCATCAAAACCAGTAGGCTGTGAAGACCATCTATATAGACACAATGTAGGTTTATTAAGAAGCTGAATACTAACTATTACTATAGAGGTGTAATAATGGAATCATTTACCTTAATACTCTTACTAGTCATAATACTATTCATCGGTGTGCCGCTTCTCTCATCGGCAATAAGGATAATAAGGGAGTATGAGAGAGCAGTCGTCTTCAGGCTTGGCAGACTAGTGGGTGCCAAGGGGCCGGGGATAGTATTTATCATACCCTTCATCGACCAGCTTCTAAAAGTAGACTTGAGAATCATAACAGTTGATGTACCTAAGCAGGAGATAATAACCAAGGATAATGTCAGCGTGAAGGTTGATGCTGTAATATACTATAGGGCCATAGATCCTGTGGCAGCGGTTACAAAGGTAGCTAACTACCATTACTCAGTGAGCCTGCTGGGACAAACCGTTCTAAGGGATGTACTAGGGCAATCGGAGCTGGACGAACTACTCCAGAAAAGAGATGAGTTAAACAAGAAGATATCCAGTATACTGGATGAGCTGACGATGCCCTGGGGTATAAAGATCACGGCTGTGACGTTGAAGTCTGTTGAACTACCAGAGGAGTTAATGAGGGCTATGGCTAAGCAGGCCGAGGCAGAGAGATGGAGGAGGGCAAGGGTCATAGAGGCGGAGGGTGAGAGGCAGGCATCCCAGATACTAGGTGAGGCAGCGAAGATGTATGAGGAGCACCCGGTAGCTTTAAGGCTGAGGGAGCTGCAGACCCTAATAGAGATAGCTAGGGAGAAGGCCCTCGTCGTTGTAACCGAGTCCTCGGCTTCACCAACGGGCTCTATGATTGGAGTATATAAGGCTCTAAAAGAGAAGGAAAAAACTAGCTAGGATAGGTGTACTTGGGTTGGTTAGAAACCCATTGCTATTTTTTGCACTAGTCATCGTAGTGGCACTACTCATTCAAGTCATCTCCATCAGTGGTGATAATAGCCAAGCATACACAAGGACTATAAATCAAGCCATAGTACTCGATATAACCCCACCCTTCGACACCATAGACACTGGTATAGCTGAGTGCTTTATGGATGCCTTAAGGGAGGCCGAGTCCACCGGCTCACTCTTGATCTACCGTGTAAACTCGTATGGCGGCCTCCTGGACGCTGGCTTCACAATAGGTGATGCAGTATTATACTCTAAGACGCCTACTGTAGCCTACGTGGAGACCAAGGCTTTAAGCGCTGCCACACTGATAATACTGCCGGCTAATATTATTGCCCTACAGAGGTATTCAACCATAGGCGATATGCAGCCCGTGATGGTTGATCCATTAACAGGTCAGATACAGTTCATCAATGAACCCAAGATACTTAACCCGATAATAGAGAAGGCTAAGACCTATGCGAGCAGGAGTAATAGGAATCAAACCATAATCGAGGAATTCGTAACCCATGCATTAACCATCAACTCCTCCCTCGCTATTGCTAGCAGGGTGGCTGATCTAGAGGTGGAGAACTTCGATGAACTACTCACCACATTGAATGGGGCGCATGTGAGAATCGGCGACACTGAGTACGTGTTAAACATAGATAGGGGAATGATGAAGACTTTCTCCTGTAGTATGAGGTCTCGCATAATATCCATTCTCTCAAACTCATATATAGCGAATATACTTACCACGATAGGAATGCTCGCCACGATCTTCGCTCTTGTCTCAGGCAAGCTTGCCATACTCCCGTTGACAATAGGGATGCTGCTCCTAGGCCTCGTCGGCACCGGGTTCAGCGCTAACATGGTTTCAGCCTTCCTCATAATCCTTGGAGCATTACTGCTAGCTCTAGAGCTCTTCGTTATACCCGGGTTCGGCGTGGTTGGTGTAAGCGGGATAATATTGTTGACGCTGGGATTCGCACTGCTACCGGTCTATGTTCCCACAGGAGTCTCGCCGAGTGGTGAATATATTGCTGTCTTAAGGCTATATATATTAGTGATCTCCCTGTTTTTGGGCGGGGTATTCGGCATCGTTATATATAAGGTGGCTAAGGTGAGGCGTAAGAAACCCGTGGAGTTTCTCCCGGTTAGTAAGAAAGGCAGGGCAATTGACGAGTTAAAGCCTGGATCCATAGGCTTTGTGGTGGTCGAGGGAGAGTACTGGAGGGCTGTATCAAACGAGTATATTGCGCCAGGTGAGGAGGTAATTGTGGAGGAGATGCTGGAGAATGGTGTTCTAAGGGTTAGAAAAAAGACTGATAACCACTAGTTAAGGACTATGTATATCCTTGCCCCTTGATCGCTGTTCTCCAGCTTGAATGATACTATCCCCCAGTACCCCTTTAAATCAACTCTGTTTCTTCCCTCCTTCAACTCCACACTGATCTCCTCTATGAGCTCAGGGGGTAATCCCGCATCATAGTGTTTAATTAACAGCTTATTCGGCTTACTCGTGTAAACCACTAGATAAGGATCCCTGTATCCTGTTAAGGGTATGCCACCGAAGAAGCCGTCTCCAACCATCCACCCATATACCCTGAATACTATGGATGGGGGCTGACTACTCAATAATTCATCCTCACTGACTATAGTTAGCCCCTTGAAACCCGCGTCAACTGGTGCAGCGTCTTTACCTCCGAGGTTAGGTGTTGTCGAGTACCCTATTATAATCTCTCCTCCCTTCTTAGTCATGCTAGTCACCCTGGCTCCGAGAGTCATCACTATCCTTGCCTGGGGAGGCGCTATATACACCAGTACAGAGGGGCCTACTACCGTATTATAGTATTTGACAAGGGCCTGATCGCTCTCCCTGTAGCCGTGGAGGAAGCCATGAGTGTAAGCGTTGAATGGTGCCAGAATCCCCCCTGCAACCGGTAGCGCGTTGCTTCTATGCGGTGCATAAGGGTTCTTACCGAAGTCGAAGAGCCTTATGAACCTGGGCTCATCAATCCAGGGTTCCACCGGGTTTCCCACTAGTACTCCACCACGGAAGAAGTGGTAGTACCTCGTGTAAGCGCTTAACGCGTACCCGCTTCCACGTATCTCCACGCCTCCTCCGTCAACCGATATTTTGCTCCAGGATTCCACTGTGTATTTGATGAGCCTACCGCTTGATAAATCCACACATTGGACACCATCGATGCCCGTCATCCAGTTGGGCTGCATGTCGAAGCATGCGTAGTCGAGGAAAAGCGAGCCCTTTAACCCGGGTACATCGCTGATTCTTTCCAGCTTCCCGCCTTTACGTGGCAGGGAGTACAAGCCTAGGTTTACGTGTCCATCGGCCCTGCCCAGGAGTAGTCTATCGTTCACTGGATCATATATTATCTGGGATATCTCACCGGCCCACTTGTACTCGTCGTGTATGCTCTCGCTCCAGAGTAGCCTGATACTTCTCTCATTGATGTTATAGGAGTGGACATGACTATACTTGTTCCTGAAGTCTATCTCACCTGAGGCATTCATCTTGCCCTTGAATACAGCGGGGTTGTGGACCCAGCCACCGAAAAATATCTCATCGTCGACTACATCCACGGCATTATAGGTATCACCTCCTGAAGCCGGGCCAGGCCCAAGATACTGAAACCTGTATATCTCCTCTATATCATCACGGATGAAGCGGGCTTCTCCTTCCATTGACAACGTATAATATAATACCCCCTTGTAGTAGGTTAACCCAAATACTCCACCACTACCCCATTCAGGCCCGTATCTGGGTGGATGAATATATGTCATCCTAGGTGACCTCCGATATTAGATATATAAGTATTAAGCATTAAACCCTGATGGCTGGTAGACAGACTGACCTCCTCTCCGCCCTGAGAGGGTGGCTTACTGTTCCCTGCATCTATTCAGGGTTTAAGTCATCTGGGGGTAGTCGGGGTGAACAGAGCCCGCCTATCTGAGGGCTTGATTGTAACACTCCACCATCCAGCTATAGTGCAAGCACTAAAACCTAATAAACACTCCATTCCCGCCATAAAGGACAAGGACGAGGCTTTCAGTTGTAAAAACATTAATTTATATGGTTCAAGATACAGTTATGCTGTGGCATGGAGGTTTCTCAGTAATGCCTGATACTGGTGTCAGCAAGGGGGAGGTTGAATACTATAAGATGCTATTAGATACATGCATTAGTAATATTCAGAGGAAGATCGTGGGTAAGACGAGGGAGCTTCAGATAATCCTTGCAACTCTTTTCTCACAGGGTCATGTACTGCTCGAGGGTGTGCCCGGTACAGCTAAGACGCTTATGGCTAAGGCGTTAGCCGTCACACTTGGATTAGAGTTCAAGAGGATACAGGCTACACCGGATCTACTCCCATCAGACGTGATAGGGGTTAACATCTATGATCCCAGGACAGGAGGCTTTGTTTTCAGGAAGGGCCCAGTATTCACGAATATACTCCTATTCGACGAAGTTAACAGGGCGCCACCTAAAACACAGTCAGCCCTCTTGGAAGCTATGCAGGAGAGACAGGTAACGGTTGAGGGTGAGACGTATAAGTTGCCGGAGCCATTCCTAGTTATTGCCACGATGAACCCTGTTGAAACAGAGGGCACTTTCCCCCTGCCTGAGGCCCAGGTTGACAGGTTCCTGGCCAGGGTTATGATAGGGTATCCATCAATAGATGAGACAATTGAGGTCTTGAAGAGGTTTGACAAGATAGCTGTGCTAGAGGACTTGAAGCCCGTGCTGGACAGGGACACTGTGTTGAGACTGATGGCTTTATCTAAGAGGATATACGTGGATGAAAACATTATGAAGTATATAGCCACCATAGTTGAGGCGACAAGGAGACACCCAATGGTTAAGCTAGGGGCATCGCCGAGGGGTGCAATAGCCCTCCTACTCCTCTCGAGGAGCCTTGCCTTGATACAGGGGAGGAGCTATGTTATACCTGATGATGTTAAACAGGTTGTATACGCTGCCTTATCTCATAGGCTGATATTGAGGAGTGAGGCGAGGTTGTCGAAGCTCACGCCTGAGTCGATCATAGATGATATCCTCGAGAAGGTGGAGCCTCCTTGAAGATTACAAGTACAGGTATAGTGTACCTCGTGCTCACTACGCTCTCTATCATATACTCCATTGCATCCATGAACCCCTTCTACTACTTGTTATCACTGCTAGCTGTCTCCATCTTCATTAGTGAATACTACTTGTTCAGGGATGTCTCATCGGTGATCAACGAGGTAAAGGTCTCCAGGAGAATCCCCAGTAGAAGCATCCTGGAGCTTGAGACCGTTGAGATCGGCGTGGAGTTGAGTAATGACACCGGTAGAAGCATACCAAGGGTACTCGTCATAGAGGATTTCCCGAGGTATATCCAGCCAGAGGTGAAACCCGTCTTCACGGTTTTCCTCCCAGCCTACTCGAAGAGTATTCTGAGCTATCGTGTCAAAGCCCTTGCCCCAGGCAGGATCGACCTTCCTGGTCTCCGCCTGGTTTTCACTGATCCGCTTTCATTCTTCTATGATACCTTATCAATCGAGCTACGCAATTATATTGTTGCTCAACCCCTCTACACAAGGATCGATGAAGCCCTGAAGAGTATTGAGAGAATTACAGGCATCAATACGAGGGGCCATGCCTTCGGTGGAGAATATGATCTAGCTAATATAAGAGAGTACTTTCCCGGCGACGATGTTAGGAGGATACTCTGGAAACATTATGCTAAGACTGGGAACCTAATGGTGAGAGAGGACTATGGCGATGTAAGGCCCTCCATCCTTCTAGTGATTGACATCCGTAAAAGGCTCTGGGAGATAGGCTCAGGCGTGAACACCCTGGCCCACGTGCAGCTGAGGCTCGCTCGATCTCTGTTGGAGAGCCTCTCAACAGTGATGGCCCACGTGGATGTGGCAATGTGCACGGAGCAGTCGCCGAAGATATACTTCGATGCCTGGAGAGACCCCAGTGAGGCATTCTATTCCCTCATCAGCACCCTGCAACCAGGCGGGGGCTGCGAGGTCCCCCTGTCAACTATTAAGCAGGTGCTTGCCTACACTAGTGGCAGGAGATATGATTCGGTTATCATTGTCACTAATCCTGTAACACTGGTTGAGGACGGCGTTGACCCAGTGAAGGAGATGGCATCCCTGGCACCCGGTAGGACGATAGTGGTCTTACCCAGGTTCGACTACGATGTATACGCTGGATTAAGGGGAAAAGAACTCGCCGCGGTCGTGGGGGAGCTGGTGGGTGAGACGGGTGTTGAGGCATTTATCGTCGAGGAGGATTTAAGGGTGGTTGTATAGTGATCTACTTATTTATCACGCTGATACTGCTCCTGCCTTTTGTGCTATTAGACCTACTGCTAGGCATCGGTACAACCCCACTTATGCTTCTAGTTGTCTCAATTCTCTCAACTATCATCCAACCTGATCCCTCATTGATCCTCTCACCACTCCTACTCGTGGTCGCTGGCTTCCTTGAGTACGTGTATAGGATCAGGGGGCCCAATATAGGGATTGGAGTGATGTTCCTCGAGACTTACTCCACCCAGTTTTTCTTCCTGGTCTTCGGTGCATTGATAGCGTTGCTGCTCAACACTAATAGCTTGCCGGGTCTTGATGCATGGTCTTCGTCATTTATTTATTTAACAATATACTTCACTACTTCACTGCTCCTGGTACGGGGAGGGGAAGATGCTTTAGCGTGGATTGAGGGGTTATTGGAGCACAGTGTTGAAGGAGTTGAGGATGCATTATGGTATGTATCTCTGGTTCTAGCATTCGTCCTCTCGATCAATGTCTACATGGAGATACACGTGTATGCACTGGTTTACCTTGCTCTACTGGGGTTAGCGGTCTATTATAGAGGGAGATTAATCCCCGGTAGACTCATGCTTCTGGCTTCACTACTGTACGCTTTAATACTTACACTATTTTTAAGGTAATGTAGCGGGTGAGGGATAGTGGATTACTTGACATCTAATATTGTTAAAGCAGCATTCGTGATCCTACTTATTGCATCAATAGTCTTCCTAGCTGTATCAGTATGGTTACTCTACACTGGTGAAGTACTCCCATCTCTCCTCTCGCTGTTAATAGGTTTAACCCTCCTCTCAACCTCTCTCTCAGTGCTCAGGAAGCTGCTTACTGTAGCTGGCTGAGTGTTTTATATTTTGGTCTAATCTAGATTATATCTTGTGTGAGCTCTTGTGTGAGCGTGGAGGGTCTTGGAGGTAAGGCTTCTGGCTTTTGATAGTATGGGAGTTAGATCAATGTCTACATTCATATCAACCCATGACGTCAGGATACATATTGACCCGGCTGTCTCACTAGCCCCCAGGAGATACGGATTGCCTCCGCACCCCAGGGAAGTTGATAGACTAATTATGGCTGGAAGGGAGATCGAGGAGGCTGCGTACAAGGCTGACGTTATAATCATAACACACTACCACTACGACCACCACGATCCCGGCTTTCTTATATCTCTCGACATATACCGTGATAAGATCATCTACGTGAAGGACCCTGTAAACAATATTAATGTAAGCCAGAGGATCCGTGCATCAAGGTTCCTTAAGCAGGTTAAAGAGCTGGCTAGGGAGGTTCATGTAGCCGAGGGAAGCATGGTTAGATTCGGGGATACAGTGGTAAAGATGAGCCAGGCTGTGCCCCATGGACCAAGCACTAGGCTTGGATACGTTGTAGAGGTGAGTATTAGACATGGGGACAAGGTATTCCTGTACACAAGCGATGTGGAGGGACCCTGTCTAGAGGAGCACATGGGCTTCATACTGGAGGAGAAGCCGGGTATCATAGTGGTTGATGGAGCCCTCTCATACATGCTTGGCTACAGGTACTCCGTTAAGAGCCTCGAGGCCAGCATCGATAACTTGAAAAAGATTATTGATGTCGGGGTAAAGACGGTTATCGTGGACCATCATCTCCTCCGCGACCTCAAATACAGGGAGAGAATGGCTGAAGTCATTGAATACGGGTCGAAGCATGATGTAAGGGTTATCACTGCTGCTGAGTACATGGGCAGACCAATCGAGCAGTTAGAGGCATTAAGGAATAAGCTCTACGAGGAGGAGCCTGTCAAGGAGCCCTCTATCCCCGAGAACCTAAGGGATCTCTTGGAAGAATAGTGCTTGAAAACAATATATGACTGATATATAGTACATGGATAAATATATGTGTTTGGCGAATCTAACATGAGGAGATATGATGTAGTCGTGGTAGGCGGTGGGGCAGCCGGGTTCACAGCTGCCTTAACAGCTAGGATGCTCTACCCTGAGCTAAGCGTCTTAATGATAACTAGGAGCGATAAGATTCCCATAGCCTGCGCACTCCCATACGCTATAGCCGGTAACAGACCCCTCGAAGACTACTTAATGCCATACAATTACGCATCCATGTTAGGAGTGGAAATATTAGTTGATGAGGTAGTTGGAGTCGACACGGAGAACAGGGTTGTTAAAACCAGGAATGGTGTAGAGGTATCCTTCGGCAACCTGATAATAGCCACGGGCTCCAAGCCCGAGGCCTACAAGGTTGAAGGAGTGGAGCTCCAAGGAGTATACGTTCTAGGAAAGGACTATGATAAACTGGCTGAACTGAGGAAAGTGG
>NZ_JBMFMW010000019.1:0-16089 GCF_049970475.1 Desulfurococcus sp. | reverse complement strand
CTTGAACAGGCTTCAGTATACTCCGATCCCTCAATGAACTATACTTATAAGGGGACAACATATCCAACTTGTGCACAGGCATACTATAGAATGCTTGCATTCGTTGAGCCAGATAACATACCCGGCCTCTACACCTGGATGCTGGATCAAAACATTACAAAACCCATATTAATGCATGGACCGGGCGCAGTAATATGGGTTGATGATCAAGGGAACTATCATGATCCCGTTAAAGAGACGTTCCCAGGACTTATCAGGATAGCCTGGTTCCATAAAGCCTACATAGGTGATAATAATCCACCAGCACCATACGTATACAATCCTATATCTTATGGCCAGGGGGCAGGGTGGTTCGATTTCATCGGTTATGCAGCTGAGTACTGGAGTGATAAAAACGTTGTTATAACCGTGGCGTCGGAATCTCTCTACGGTGACTACGAACCTGCATGGGCTTCCTTATATTATGGTGTACCATTGGATGGGCCTAGATTCGTTGAAAACTTGTTGAAGTGGTGGATAAAAGTCGTTATACAGCCGAGCTACATGGCTGAGAATGTTCTTGAGGTAAGTGATCCAACTGGTGATGACAAGGGCCAGGGAACCATTCTATATCCTACCAACACTGTGTTTAAACCCGGTGTATTTGACCTAGTTAACTTCAGGGTATTACAGGACGAAGACTTCATATATCTACAGGTAAAGGTCGGGGATCTTGGGGGCAATCCATGGAATGGGCCAAACGGCTTCAGCCTACAACACGTCCAGATCTACATTGGGACAACAAATAAATCACTACCAGTCAATACTTCTACATTTGGCCTACATGTAGATCTCGCGCCAGGCTGGAACTACGCGATAATAGCAGTGCCTGGTTGGGGTAATACACCATATCCAGATGGAGAAATATCAGCCCTATATGGGGCTGATAATAAGCTTATAGTAGATGAATATAACAATGCCACATTATTCGATGTCTATGCTTATACTGACATCAATATAATCGAGGTTAAAATAGCAAAGAGCCTCTTAAGTGATGTAGACAACATCGGGAGCTGGATATGGTACGTCTTTCTAGCTAGTTACGATGGATACGGTGAATTAAAGATTCGGAGTATACAAGCCGGTGACCCGGGCGAGTGGGCACTGGGAGGCGGTGATGCAACAGCCATACTTGCTGGCGTGCAGCCGAAAGTAGTAGACTTACTAGCTCCAACGGATCAGGATCAATATAATATGTTGAAGAGTTATGATGCGAGCGCTGGAAAGCTTGCTGTGGTTTACGGTATAAAGGGTGGTGTAATATACTATCCTCCTGTAACAGTAACTGTTACCACGACTGTCACTACTACGGTAACTGATACGGTGACATCAACTGTTTCTACAACCATAACAACCACAAAGACCGATACAAGTACGAGTACGCAATACGTATCCGAGACTGTTACCCAGCCAGATATGACTATTACAGGAATAGCTGCAGTGGTAGCTCTAATAGTGGGTCTAGCCATTGGAATGTTATTAAAGAGGAAATAAATGGGATCACTTTTTTTAAATATCTTCATTAAATAGTCTTACTTCCCGGTAAAATACATTCTCGGCGGAGGCTTTTTCTAGGCCTCTTGAAAGCCCTGGCCGGCTTATTCCACTTTTTAGAACTGTTCATATAAAAATTTATATTATAATGTAGTGTATATATTCAATTTTAACAGGGGGAGTATATCCATGACTCATGCTCTCACTAAGCTTCAAGCACTATTTATTTCAGTAGTTATCATAATAGCAGTAATAGGGGTATTCCTTGGTACACAAACTCTGATTCCACCAGCTATAACTACCACAACTACAACAACTACGACCACTACCACAACACCTCCTACGACTACAACAACCACCACAACGACTACGACAAGTAAGCCTTCATATCCTGAGTATCCATGGCTGGATCAATTAAAGCAGATGACCACCGAGAGGAATGTAGAGCTAATAGTGATAACAAGGCATGAACAATCCATCCTAAGTGAGACTACAAAGGAGTTCCTGAATTCTCCAGTAGCGAAGGAGCTGGGTATAGTCAATATACGGTTTTTATCTGTGTCAGCTGAATTATGGTCCAGCTATATTGATAACGCTGCCAAGGCGGGTAAGCCAATAGACATAGCATGGGGTGGCGGTCCTACACTATTTAACACTATGGATTCCCTGGGATATCTCCTACCTATTAACCTAAGTAAGCCTGAGTTTCAGGCAATAAAATATGAGATGGATAAGATACCGAGGATTATAGGTGGGGCCGAGGCATACAAGGTTGACCAGAATGGATTAGTACGATGGATCGGGGCTAGTGTAAGTAGCTTCGGCTTCACAGTGAACCTCATACGCTTAAACCAGTATGGATTACCAATACCACAGAAATGGGAGGATCTAGCGAGCCCTGTTTACGCAAAGTACCTGCCCGATATACCACAGATATCTACAGCTGATCCAACCATGAGTACAAGTAACACTAGGATCTTTGAGATAATTTTACAGGCTAAAGGATGGGATGAGGGATGGAGGATTCTTACACTACTAGCTGCAAATGCCATAATATATTCTGGAAGCAGCGATGCCCGCGACGCAGTGATAAAGGGTGATGTAGCTATAGGTACGACAATAGACTTCTACGGTTACATGGCTCAGCAAGTTAATCCTAATTGCAAGTATATAGCACCTCAGGGAGAAACTATAATTAATAGTGATCCAATAGCAATCCTAAACACCACGAAGCACCTGATCCATGCTGTAGCTTTTGTTGCATGGGTACTTAACGAGTATGGCGGGCAACAGGTCTGGCTCAATACTGATATCAATAGGCTGCCAGTGAATCCATACGTCTTCAATACAACACAGGGTCAAAACAGGCAAGACTTAAAGCAAGCCTTCCAGGATGCATTGAATGCGCAGAGTATATTATTCAACGAGACTCTTTCAACAAACTGGGTATACTCAATTATGTACTACTTCAAGGCTACATTAGTGAATCCACATGCCGATCTACAAGCTACATGGGCAAGAATAGCCCAAGCCTATTTGAATGGTAAAATAAGTAAGGAATGGTTCGACTACTTATCCATGTATATATCAAAACCACTCACATTCACGGATCCTGTAACGGGTAAGCAAACCAATTTTACATTGGATTACGCAGTGTTCATTAATCAGAGACTTCAAAAGGATGCAGCGGTGTACCAGTCGTTAATGAGTCAATGGGAGCAGCTGGCTAGGCAGAGGTATCTTAATGCATTAAACCTGTTAAATGACGCATTAGCTGGAAAACCAATCCCTTCTAGCTGAATAATTTATTTCAGAGCCATATTTTTTAAACCCTTCTCCATCATGTATAAAACAAAACATGGCGGGGATCACCATTGAGTAGGCCCAACACACTATTATTACTTACCAGTTTGTTGTTTCTAACGTTATCAGTTATTATTAATAATATTTTAACGGCAGATGCTTCAAAAATGATGAATCAATTATTAATCCTAGCAGGCATAGTAGCTGGGTGTATAATGGTTTTAAAGAATGCCTATAGCTATGAGTATATTAAGTATAGTTTCTCAATGAGCTTCATCGTGATAGCATCCCTCATATACTTATTCATAATATTGTTAATTGACGCTTACGGGTACCCCTTATCAATTGCAGGGTTCCTAGCACCACTTATAGGCGTAGGAATATCTGGATACATAGTGGATAAGATCCGTGAGTCGAGGAAGAGAACAGCGCTTATTGGTAAGGGAAGAATCACGCTGGCACGTAGAATACGGAATACTATTAACCAGCTTGATGCTACAATGTGGTTCTTCATGGTTTTCGGGCTAGCTTACTTAGTATTATTCATGATTGTACCAATATTCTTCGTGTTATTATATTCTTTTACCCCACCAGCTGGAGGTGAATGGTGGAGCAACTTCTACAACGTGTTAAGGACGCGTAGCTACGTAAACCTTGAGCCAATAGATAAAAGCTGGTGGAAACTAATAGAGATGCCTAGCGGTGAGAAGCTACTGGTTTTGAAGGGCGTTGACTATGGCCCGGTGGTTAATAGCCTGGTAATTGCATCTGTTGTAACGGTTTTTGCCACAATTCTAGGGGTAATAGTAGCATACGTGCTAGCCCGGTACAAGTTCCCAGGGCATATGTTACTCCGTATCCTAGCATTAATACCATTATTTAACACTCCTTTCATCAATGCATATGTGGTTAAATTAATATGGGGACCAGATGGACCTGTTTCAGCCTTGATCAATGCATTGTTCGGGTACAAGTTAATGATCCAGGGATTAGCAGGGGTTATTGCAGCTCAAATAGTGACTTTCTTCCCAATAGTGTATCTCAACGCGTATAATAGCTTCATAAACATTGATCCATCAACAGAGGAGCAGGCCGAGAATCTCGGTGCTAAAGGATTCAGGTTATTCAGGACGGTGACCCTGCCTCTCGCTTTGCCAGGTATTGCGGCTGGATCGATATTAGTATTTGTCTTCAGCCTCGAGGACCTAGGGGCACCGATAGTTTTTAATGCTCAGAGTCTCATGAGCTACAAGATATTCATGGGTATACGCTCGGCCACGGGGATTATTGCACCTGAAATAGCTGCGCTCGGCATTATACTACTACTTATAACTCTTGTCTCATTCCTAGCCATTAGAAACTATGTCAGTGTAAGGAGTTATGCGATGATCAGTAGGGGAGGTAGATTCAATCCCAGGATAAGACGCCCTGGAGTATTAGGCTTAATAACAGTGTACCTCGCGATATTTCCTATAGTATTATTCGCCATGCTTCCCCAGGTAGGCGTGGTGCTGATATCGCTTGGAATACTCAAGCCTTATCCAGGCGCCACCGGCATCGAGTTATCCATACCTGATAACATCTTCATATATATTAGCAAAGTATTATCTGATCCCTCCATATATCGTTACCTGGTCAATACCCTGGTATATGCCGGCATCTCAGTGATACTAGCGGTATTCCTGGCTACGGCTGTAGGCTATAGTGTGAGCAGGTTGAAGATAAAGTGGCTGGCAAACATTCTAGATGCATTATCTACTTCTCCTCTAGCGATACCGGGATTAGTGCTGGCTCTTGGCTACTACTATTTCTTCTACATGCTTGCAGAGGCTCTATCCCCGATTATACCAGGGGCTCTAACATACCTAATGCCTGGCAGTCTATCTTTCGCTGTCTGGTTCGTGTTCATCATAGCTTTCAGTGTTAGAAGACTTCCATATGTGGTGAGATCAGTATTCGCGGGTTTCCAGCAGGTTCACGAGAACCTTGAGGAGGCTGCAATGAATCTCGGTGCATCCAGGTTCAAGGTGGTCTTTGGAGTTATACTGCCATTCATAATTGGATATATATTAAGCGGTGCGCTCCTAGGCTTCATATACATGGCTACAGAGGTATCAACAAGTGTAACCTTCGGCGGGATGAACAGTGATCAGGCACCATTAACATACTACATGGCTCAAAACATTGCGGGTGCGGCTGGCCAGGGACCAATGCTTGTAGCTGCCATGGGCACAATACTTATATTCATCCAGTTAATTGTGGTCGTAATAGTAGTATACGTATTTAAACAGAGGTACGCTTTTATAGGAGTATAAGAAGGGGTGGGGGATTTGACACGGGTTAAACTTGAAGGTGTTTCAAAATACTATGGAAACGTGATAGCAGTTGAAGATGTCAACATTGAAATACAGCACGGTGAATTCTTCGCGATCCTAGGGCCCAGCGGGTGCGGTAAAACCACTACTCTTAGAATAATAGCCGGCTTTGAAACACCCGATAAGGGAAGGGTTTATTTTGACGATGAAGACATCACCTTTGTAAAGCCATATAAAAGAAATACCTCAATGGTCTTCCAAAACTACGCCCTATGGCCCCACATGACGGTGTTCGAGAACGTGGCTTATGGATTAAAGCTTAGGAAGAAGGAGCTTGGATTAACTGATGAAGATATACGGAAGATGGTTAAGGAGGCTCTTGGACTAGTAAAGCTCTCAGGAATGGAGAATAGATACCCACTACAACTCTCGGGTGGGCAGCAACAGAGGGTAGCACTTGCAAGAGCCCTGGTTGTTAAACCCAGGGTACTCCTCTTAGACGAACCCCTGAGTAACCTGGATGCAAAACTCAGGATCGAGATGAGAGAAGAATTAAAGAGGTTACAGAGGAGCTTGAATTTAACCACCATATATGTCACACATGATCAAGTAGAGGCAATGAGCCTTAGTGATAGGATGGCTGTAATGAATAAGGGAAAGGTGATACAAGTCGGCTCGCCGCAGGAGTTGTACTTTAGGCCTCGCAGCCTCTTTATAGCTGATTTCCTAGGTAGGAGCAGTATTTATCCAGGCGAGTTAGTGGCACATAGCAAGGACTATGTGGAAGTAAGGCTTGAGGATGCAGACATAGTTGTTCGAGGTGTTTCACCGTTTGAGAAGCTACCGAGCAAGGTATCCGTTGTAATACGTCCAGAAGTGATTCGTTTAGGTAGCAGTGGGTCAAGTGGCGACACCGTGGTTAAGGGCGTCGTTGACTTTGCAATGTTCCTCGGTGAGAAGATAGAGGCCAGGGTTAAGATAGGGAAGCTGCCCCTGCTGGCATATCTGCCTAATACTGTTGAGGTGAGTGCTGGTAGCGAGATAGAGCTGGTTTTACCGTGGAGAAACATTATTGTTCTTCCATCCGAGTAATATTCCAGCTCGTGTCACTCCACTTAGCCATGTATTTTTCGATAACTAAACCGCCTCCCTCTAATACATGTAACTCTATATGTAGATCAAAGCCTTCGGTCTCGAGAATAATGTATGATGGTTTAAAGGATCCTCCTCCACCGCCCCATACACCGGTTAAGGAGCCTGGGTTTAGGAGAAGTATGTTTCTCTTTACACCGGTCTTAATGAATGGCGAGTGAGTGTGACCTGAAACCAATATGTCTACACCAAGCTCTATTGAGACCCTGGTTAACCCCATTGTATCACCACGTGGATGAATTCCATCCCCATGAATTAACCCGGTTTTCCAGGCATCTATATTCACTATACGGTTTCTCGGTAGAGGGAGGTAATCCATGTTACCTCTTACAATAAGTACTCTCCCACTCAGTTTGTTAAGCCAATCTATAACCTCTCTTGAAGTTAAATCACCGGTGAATAACAAGTAGTCGAAGGGGGACCTGTACTCTAATTGTTTTTTAATAGAGGGATGGATTCTTTCGGCTCTATCAGGTATATGTGTATCCCCGGCCAAGAGTATCCTCGTCTCTCCTCACCCCGCTGCCTAATGGCTCTTTTTATTCATCCAGTATGTTTCTCCCTGAAAACATGTTGTTTAAAGTCTTCACAGTAGCGGTGTTTAATGGGAAGGGTATTAACAGGTATAGTAATATCTTCACATCATCACTCAGCATAATGTTGGATAGTGTTTCCATTGGAATGCATGTAGAGCCAAGATATCCCTTGATAAACCCTTGGAGTCTATCCAGGTATGTATTCTGGTTTAAAATACAGTTGGTATAACAGCTTATGGCTAGTGTTGATATTAAGACGATCAAATCCCATATAAAGTGTTCTACATTCCTGGTTTCAATTGCTTGCTCGGCATCAATGATGTATATTTCTCCACCACTATGTATAAAGTTAGATATCTTTGTATCCCCAATAGCCCAGTTGCTACAGTGTAATCGCCCTAGGAGTTCCCCTAGTAGTCTGTATACCTCTAAAGGCATTGTATAGGTTAGCTTTTCGCCCTCTACATAGCCCCTGATTATCCTCTTACCTATATAATCCACTATATATAAACTAGGCTTACTAAAGCCTGGTGTACTAGTTTTCAGAAATGCTACCTCTCTCTCCATACGGCTCCTCGGATTCAGGACAAATGGGTACATTTTTATTGAGAATGAGGATAGGTTAACCATGAACCACTTAATTAATCCAACCTCTCTTCCATATTCTTTGACAACTAATTTTTTCGAGCCAACCATTATAACTGATGTCTGCCTCGAGAGGCTATCCAGTACTTCAAGGATGTTTATATTCAAGACTGCTCACTTTAATAGGTATTCAGGAGGCTCTATTATTTTTTCCCCTGCAACTACCTGATCGATGCTATGTATTACACCGCCCTCTTTCTCTATGATTTTCCTCACATCATCATAGTCTATGTTGATGCCTTCTATTATAACTAATATGTTCTGTGTATCCACATCTACTTCTTTAACGGTAATACTAACCGAGTTAATACCACTTATCTCTATAATAGATTTAGCCAAGTCGATTATTGACACACCTCTAACCGGGTATAATACGTCCAGCACTATTCTCTTCAACACCTTCTTCACCAGGCCTGAACCCTACAACCTAGATAATTAAGTAGCTTACTAGATTTTTAAACATGTGAAAAGCCCAGGGGAGTCCTCCCTGTTCATCCCTGCCCCGATGCGGGGGTGTTGCAGGGATCATTATAAATAAAACGGTTGGGGTGATATAATCATTAAGTTTTCATGGAATTTTTTGTATTTAGTAACAATAATGTTTGTTTTACTTAAATATTTTGATGATGATGACTCGATAAATCCTAGGATCTATTTATTAATTTAGAATTCAAAAATGATCTTGTGGTGCGTAATAAATGGTACTAGCCAAGATACGCGGTAACACCAGTGAAAACGCTGTGATTATTGATGGAAATGTAATAGAGATATCATTGAAGCCTAGGAAGAGAATGATTTCGCTGAGAGTGAACGAGGAGGATTTAGAGATTATTGATAAATTCGTCGCAAAACAGGGCTCAATATCCAGGACACTGTTATTGACACGGATCATGGAGGCTATTGCAGAGGGGGTGAGGAGGAGTAATGGGGAAATAACCTCTATAACATTGTCGTTTAAGACTAAGTCCAAGGAGACTATCTCGATACAGCTTAATTTAAATTAAGCCGTTTGTTAAGCATTGCCCACACTCTGGGTTAATCAGGGTACCTTGCCCGCTCCTATTAGCTCCACTATGAATTTCACTATGTCTGCTGGGAGACTTATTTGGTGGGCTAGTTGCTCTACTATAATGTTTTCCCCATATTTTCGTAGAGCTTCCTGTACTGCCTGGACGGGCTCTATATAATATACCCTTCTCCCTTCTTTAACCTTCGCAATTATACCTATCTTGTTCAACCTGGAGAGATATCTAGACTCGATTGTCCTAGCTCTCCCAGTATACTTGGAGACGTCTTCAGCTGTCACTTTCTTTAATGTTATTACGGCTTCAAGTGTTTTCAGTAATGGGGGTGTTAGTACTATTCCGCGTTTAATTAGGAAACGTATATCGTATATACTGTCATATCCGATATTACTCATAAAATCACCGTGTTCACTAAATAATTCGTATTAAAAACTTATAAATTTATACATAATGAAAGCCCGACCTTCAGGATGTGGAGGAGATCATGTGAAAAAGTATACTGTGTCTAAGATACCATTAAGTACCAAGCAAACAAGTTAACCGAGTTAATAAGCATGGGCGATCACTTGTTAAGCTAACTGGTTAAACCTAGTGATAGAGTATTATGGTTAAGGCAGCTTAAGGGGAGCCATAGGATTTTAAGGGAGGAATAGTTAAATGTTATAAATAATGACCGGTGGATATCATATGAGCTTACCTAGAGGACGCTACTTCGAGGCTATACTTTCAAGCGTTATAGAGCATGCCAAGATAGTCAATAAGGGTATGTCAAAACTAGTAGAACTGGTCTCTAATATACCTAGTGGAGTCAGCGCGGTCTCAACGCTATATAATGAATTAAATAGTATTGAGGAAAAAGGCGATGAGTTAAAGAAAGAAATGATCAAGGAGTTAAAGGTGGCATACCTGCATCCGGAGGACAGGGAAAATATTCTGAGATTCGTTTTATCCCTTGACGAAGCCCTCGGTTTCGCGAAAGCTGCTGGTAAGAGAATACTCCTTGTGCTAGAGTCAGGTGTACCAATACAAGAGGGGATCCAGGTGTTAATGAAGGAGATTGCGGATAAGAGCCTTGAGGCATCATTCAAGATCCTGGAGCTATTTGAGGCGATCAATAAGGATCCTAGGAAGGCGCTTGAAATAACCCATGAGATAGAATTCCTGGAGAAGAAAATAGATGAGCTAAGACTTGAAGCAGTGGGAAAGATATACCTGTATTGCAGCAAGGAGGTTAAACCAGAGTGTATAGTAATCCCGCCTATAATAGAGGACCTGGAAGGAATAAGCGATGTATTCGAGAACATAGCTGACATCTACCGATTGTTCACTATATCGAGATAGGTATGGTTTACCACAAACAGGATAGGTGATTTTTTGATAGCCTGCATAGTTCCTGCAGCAGGGCTAAGTACTAGGTTTTCATGGAATAAACTACTCTATTTATTCGATGAGGAACCCGTTATTATACGTACAGTTAAGAACATATCCAGCTCCAGGTATGTATCCAGGATCATAATTGTAACAGGCTATGAGTCAGACAAGGTGTCTGAGACTGTTAAGGAATACATAGGCGACTCAGAGAAAAGAATCAGGATAATATATAACCCGGAGTATACAAGAGGGATGAGTTCGAGTATTAAGAAGGGTGTAGAGTCTTTACAGGGCGAGCTTCACTTGTTTAAGGGGATAATGGTGAACCCAGGTGATGTAGCCTGGGTTCATCCAGGCATATACGACTATGTGTCTATGAGGTTCCTGGAGTCAGGTAAGAAAATAGCCGTAGCTTCATACAGGGGTAGAAGGGGTCACCCAATAGTTTTCTCAAGTGATTTATTCATTGATTTAACTGGTATAAGTGAGGAATCAAGGGGTCTTAAAGCCGTGGTGGAGAAGTATATTAGTGAAACACTGGTTGTTGAAACAGGCTATCCAGGCGTCCTGCTAGATCTAGATACCGTGCTTGATTTAAACAGGGTCAAGGAATATTCGTGGAGATAGGGGTTTATCAATGTATAGAAGCAGAGATATAGCCATACAGTTATCAGAAAGGATCAAAGAGCTCTCAAAAAAGATACTCGCAGAAACAGGGAGGGATGAATTAAATATAATGAATTTCTGCGGAACACATGAATGGACTATAACGCATTACGGCTTAAGATCCCTAATGCCCCCATCAGTAAACCTGGTAGCTGGGCCGGGCTGCCCAGTGTGCATCACCCCGGGATATTACATTGATATATTAATCGATGCGAGTTTTGAAAGAAACACCGTTGTCCTCACGTATGGGGATGCATTCAAGCTACCTGGCTCCAGGAATAAGTATCCAAGAAGCCTTTTCCACGCTAAGGCCAATGGGGGAAACGTGAAGGTAGTATATAGTTTTCAGGATGCTGTTAAAGAAGCTGTGAGGGAGCCGAGTAAAAGACATGTGTTCCTAGCTGTTGGATTTGAGACTACGATGCCTGCTACAGCCATCCCGCTTGTAAGCGGGAAGATGCCTAGAAACCTATATATTCTATCAGCATATAGGCTTACACCACCAATAATGAGATTCCTCCTTGAGAAACACCCTGAGATAAGGCTTGATGGAATAATAGCTCCCGGCCATGTCTCAGCAGTGATCGGGGCCAACTCGTGGAGATTTGTTGCTGAAGAGTATGGTATACCAATAGTTGTCTCGGGCTTTGAACCACTCGATGTGATTTTATCCATTTATATGATATTGAAGAATATTGAGGAAGGTAGACCTGGGTTAATGAATGAGTACACCAGGGTAGTCAACCCGGATGGAAACACATACGCATTAAAAGCTATTAGTGAAGCATATACTGTGAAAGACAGTTATTGGCGGGGCATAGGATCAGTTCCATTAAGTGGCGCAGTGCATAGCCCTAGGTATAGCAACCATGATTACCTAGAGTCAATGGGGTTTAAGGAGACAATAACCGATGATAAGCATCCTGGTTGCATATGTGATAAGGTGGTTCTAGGACTCGCTAAGCCAACACAATGCCCCCTCTTCATGAAGACTTGTACCCCGAACAACCCGTATGGACCATGCATGGTTAGCTCCGAGGGTACTTGTAGAATATGGGCTGAAAACATGCCTGTGCTACATGGAGCGGTGTTGCAGTAATGATAAGTAAAATAGTAATCCTGGATGGATACACCGACGAGCCAGCAGGCCTTGGAGTACCTCCATACATAAACACTTATCCGAGGCTCGTTGCGGGTGCAGTATGGAATAGGGTGAAGGATGCTGATATAAAATACTGGACGATAGATGATGCAAGAAGGAACTTTGGTTCATTTATAAAACAGGCAAGGGAAAGCCAGCTCCTAGTCGTCATAGGAGGAGCTGAAGTACCTGGTAAATACCTTGGAGGCAAGCCACTAAGTATACAGGAGCTTGAAACAATACTGCTCTTAACTAAGGATGTAAAGAGGATCCTCATAGGTCCAGCGGCCAGTCATGGATTCGGGAGTGGGGGAGGAAATATAGCTGTAGAAATAGGGAGGCTGAGGAATTTGTTCACGGAAATAGTGAGAGGCGATCCAGAGATATATATTGACGAGTTAATGCAATACGGCTTCGAGAAGGCCCGTCCATGGCTGCTCAGAGAGAACTACGAATTAGCGGATAAAGCGTTTAGGCTGGGGGCTAAAATAGTCCTCCAACATCCTAACTACGGTAGAAATCTCGTTGTTGAGATAGAGACGTATAGGGGCTGCAGCAGGTGGATAACAGGAGGTTGCTCATTCTGTATTGAACCCAGACATGGAAGACCGTTAATGAGGAGCTTGAAGGGTATTATTGAGGAGGTGGAAGCATTATATAGGCTAGGAGTTAGACACATCAGGCTGGGAAAGCAGCCTGATATATTGGCATACATGGCTAGGGACATCGGTAAACAGGTGTTTCCACGTCCGGATCCCGAGGTTATTGAAAGACTTTTCCAAGGAATAAGAAACGTTGCACCTGGATTGATCACATTACATATAGATAATGTAAACCCAGGTACAATAGTGCATTACCCTGAGGAATCAATTAGAATACTTAAGACAATAGTGAAATATCATACACCCGGAGACGTTGCGGCTCTGGGAATAGAGAGCTTCGATGAAAAAGTGGTTAATATAAATAACTTGAAAGTGTACCCTGATGAAGCGTTGGAGGCTATACGCTTAATAAATAGGGTTGGAAGGGAAAGAGGATGGAACGGCATGCCCCATCTACTGCCTGGAATAAACCTCATTTATGGTTTGCCAGGCGAATCAAGGAATACCTACCACACGAATCTAGAGTATTTAACCAAGATAATTAGAGAAGGGTTGATGGTAAGAAGGCTGAACATACGTAGAGTAGCTGTTCTAGAGAATACGCCTTTATGGTTGAGGAGAGATGAGGTTGAATACTTGCTTAAGAAGTACAGGGATCTCTATAGGTTCCACCGGGTAAGAGTAATGCAGTTATTTGATAAGATAATGTTAAAGAGGATACTTCCCCCTGGTACAATACTCTATTATCTCATAGCTGAGAAAAAATCATCAAGCCATACAATAGCCAGGTTCCCAGGTAGTTACCCTATCGCGGTCAAGGTTAAGGGGGAGATACCTTTATGGAGTATCCTAGCTGTAAGGGTGAAGGGATACTCAGCTAAAAGCGTGTCTGGTGAACCTATATCTCTTAGAAACCTCTGAGCACTAGAGGTATTTACCGTTTTTCTCAATGATTTTTACCTCTACCTCCCCGTCTTTCTCATCTAGTATTATCTCGGGAGCACCATAGATGAGGTTGTGCTTCATAGCGAGGGGGTCTTGGTATGCACCTGTGTCTAGTATTGCGATATAATAATTCTCACCCTTTATTGGCAGGTGTAATGGGACTCCTCCAAGCTTGAGTCTTCTACCAGGGATCAACATGAGTCTTAGATCCATTTTAGTAAACCAGTCGGATGCCTCGAGGGGTGTCTTTACATGGCTTATATACTCGTTGATCTCCCCCATGCTGTCACAGGTTAGATCCCCTAGTACCGCTAATACATCGGGTTTCTCGTTTAGTCTCTGCGCTGGCACAGCCTGGAAGTACTGGTTTACCAGGACTGAATCGGGGATATCGGCGAATATCGAGAAGTTCAGAATGTATCTTTTAGAAGGCGAGGTGACCAGCTTGTATAGGAGGGGATCGTTTATCACGGATTCTATCTGGGACGGCTTGTTTCTAACCAGCTCATATATTTTAGCTAGTAACTCATCCCTTACCTTAGATACTACATCCTCAGCCAACTCTCTCTCCTCTAACGTGTATTGATGCACTTGCTTACTCTTGTGAATATACTTCTTGTATTCGTTCACCAGTTTCTTCAGGTCATCTATAGATCTCACATTACTTAGGAAATCCTCCACCTGGGCACTTCTTAAGGATTGTGCCTGCTCTGTTGAATAAGGGCGGATGTCGACAACTTTCGCAACAAGTATTCTATGAGCTGATACAACGTATCTTCCCCCCTCATATACCAGGGTTGGGTGTTTTTCAAGCCTGCTGAAGACCTTAAGGATGTGGTTGAAGTATTCTATTAAACCATAATCCGGCGACTCAATTGTTCCATCCCTAGTATCTAGGTATGGGTAGGCTAGCCCACCGCCTAGGTCTACTATTTCTATACTGGAGAATCCATGTGACTGCAGCTGTGTGAATATATTGTAAACCTCGTTAATGAATGCCTCCATATCACTCCATTTATAGATTTGCGATCCTGGGTGTATGTGGAGGAGGCGACCCCTCTCCTCTATCCACTTGTATTCCTCTCTGAGTTTCACGAGAGTGTTTACTGTTAGCCCAAACTTGCCTTCTAGCCCAGCTGAATGAGCCCACTTACCTCCAGGCCTGAAGAGAGGCTTTATCCTGAGCCCTATTTCGAACTCGGGGTACTTTGATAGGATGTCCAGGTCGTGCTCACTTTCCACGTCGATTATTACTCTCCAGCCATTCTCCTTGAACCTTACTAAGATCTTCATAACACTGTCTGAAACTACTCCATCATATATGAGTATCCTGCTGCCTTTCTCCAAGTACTTTGAGAGTAATTCCAGCTCTCCAAGGGAGCCTGTGTTGAATCCCCATTTATATTTTTCACCATACCTCCATATAGCATCTATAACTACTTCTATAGGGTTGACCTTCATAGGGAAAACTGGTTGAAGACTGCCTTTAAAACCATGGACTTTAGCCAGCTCTGTGAATGCCTCGTATACTGTCCTAATTGCCCTTTCTATTAATGGAAGTACCCTTATATATGCTACATCGAAACCATGTTTTTCCAGTAGGTTTTTTACTCTTATTTTCTGCTCTCCAAGACTTATTACTAGATATCCCTCTTCATCCACAGTTATAATGCTTCCCCTGATGCTATGGTTCAGTCCCCATAGTTCTTTCGCTACGTTGATATCCCATTCTTCCCTATTCATCTCTTTTTCATACACCTAGAGGCTTACTGTGTCTTCAATTAATACTAAGGATTTTTAAGCTTAAACTATTCAATTTCTTCAATTGGCACATGTGATCGAGATAGTATCTCATCTACTCTTTCTCTTTCATTTTTCGCATTCATGAGCTCCGTGAGAATCCTTTCCCCAAGTATTTCTATTAAACCCTTCAACTTATTCTTGTCTTCATCGCTTAAATCACTTGAATCAATGCTGGACTCCAGGATTTTTAATTCCTCGAGCAACCTGAGGTACCTATATAATAGCATGTCCTCGAGTTCTTTAGCTCTTAAATCAATGTATATACTTTTATCTACCCTATCCATTGAAATCCCGAGAAGACTATCCACTATAAAAGGGTTTTAAATTAAGCTCTGCAGTAATACCTGAACCTATATTCAATGTATAACTAGTAATTGAGGAGCGGTCCCCCGGTCCGTGAATCAATCATCAATCATTTAGGAGGGCTCCGGTCATTCCATGGTAATGATATGTGTGAAAAAGGTAATTAATCTTAATGGGTAAGGATACCCTTGTGATAGTCATGGGTGGCAGGAAAATAGGTATTTATTTACCAGGGGACCTCGAAGAATT
>NZ_JBMFMW010000018.1:0-16433 GCF_049970475.1 Desulfurococcus sp. | reverse complement strand
GGATGTTTAAGGGTCTCATGTGCTCTGGCCTTATAAACAATATCTTCTCCTTATCCCCCATCATCACTTTAACAATATAGGCTCTTCCACGTTTTCCAAGTACTACACCGGTTTTTCCATGGAACCTCCTATACGGCATTCCCCTGTATACTGATGGATTGATAACTATGTGTACCTTCTCCCCCTCTTTATACTCTCTTAGCACTAGGCTTAGAGGCGGTATCGACCCCTTCTCCCTGACATTCTTCTTGAAGAGCTTCCTGGTTCTATGCCTATACCCCTTTGGTGCTTTAACCATCTTTTCCACCTTTCATACTGCAGGCTTAAGCATCCATTGGACATGCTATATCTAAAATCCCCTGTAACCAGCTTATAAAGTTATTTATCCCATGTCTTCTCAATATAAAGTACATCTAGTTCTAATGGATAAGCAGGCGTCCCCAGTATCTCACTGAAACAAGGGGTAGTGCGTCCATTGTCGCAGTGCACTAGTTCCTTAACATATAAGCCGCCATCGCAATATATTAATGCCTCGAAAACCCGTGAGGAGATATTGATAACTTCGATGCGGTATACCCGTTTAATCCTCTCACGATCCTTTTTCCTCCTTAGTATCCTCGTTGGTGTTCTTTGTTTAACACTTCTCTCCTTGAAGAAGCTTGAGAGCTTTTCGAGATCCCCTTCAGATACTGGCTTCTCGGTGAGGACTGCTACCCTATATATCTTCCTTCTCTTTCTGGATCCCTCCTTAATAGACTCAATATCCCTTCTAGTTGCGGCCCCTATTACCGAGACCTTGATAAATTGATCATCCAGTATATAGTTTAACAAGTCTAGATCGACATTCCTGAACCCGGGTTCTTTAACCTCTATTACTAAGGGTCTCCCGGAACCAAGCATTCTAGCATCCACGTCTTCCCGTCCAGCTGCATGAATTTTAATGTCTCGCGCATCGAAGAGTTTTGCTATACTATCCCTTATAAAGTCCTGTATGCTCTCAGGGTATTTCCTGGATCCATTGCTTGTGAACCATGGTACATGGGATATTCTACGCCCTCTCTTGAAATATATCGCCTTTAACAGTATTGGGTTTACCTGCGTCTGTATTGAGTAATCGAAGTCCTTATTTACATCCACTATTACTACTACATCCGGCTTATCAAAGTCAGGTGGTATATTTGTTAGTTGAGTCACTCTCTTACCTATCTCGCGTTTCAACTCGTTTTTCAATGACTCACTTGACTCCAATCCCGCCAACACGTGTACATCCAGCTCCTTCTTAACTACCTCGCTATCCAGTTTTACACCTATGATGAATGAGGACGCATTCAACTCACTTAGTTTCACTGCTACTCTCCTAGCTATTTCATCAATATAATCGCTGGATACCCTGTGGAGACATATATAGCATGGATTAACGGAGATCTCTCTGCCAGTTATTTTTCTATATAGCCTTGTAACGGGATCCCCCGTGTTTGATGCTATTTTACCGATATACTCGGCATCAATGATTTCACTAGTGTAGTCTGCGTATAGCTTCATCGCTAGTAGAGTCTTGATAGCCCTTCCTCTTTCCTCGTTGGACAACTCGATCCCTTTCTTTGCGAAGACCCGGCCTAGACATCTATCGCAGAGAGGGTATTCTGAGAGAATTTTTGCAGCTGTCTCAATGATGCTGCAGTGTTCTCCACATCTATTTTGTTGAGGGGTCTCCATGATCATCAATCCTTCTTATCCCTAGCTTCCACCAGGCTCCTCTTCTAGTTTAAGATCCTCGGGTTTGATACCAAGTTTCTTTAATATATCTCTTCTACGTAGTTGCTTACTCAGCTTCTTCATTAGCTCGTATTGTTTAAGTAATTCCCTTACATCATCGATTTCGACGCCGGCTCCATAAGCTATCCTCTTGATCCTGGATTTATCTATGATATCCGGGTTCTCGAGTTCCTCGTAGGTCATAGAATTTATTGCGGCAAGCCACTTGCTTAGCTTCACCTCTAGTTGTTTTGGATCCACCTCGAGCGGTAGCTTTACCCCTAGACCCGGTATCATCTGCATTATCTTGGCAAGGGGGCCCATTTTTCTTAGGCTTACTAGTTGCTTGTAGACTAGCCTCATGTTTATTTTTCCCTCGATGAGTCTTTTAGCATCCTCCTCCGTGAAGTCTAGTTGTAGCCTCCTCACTTTCTCAACAAGGCTCTCTATATCTCCAAGCCCCAGTATTCTCGAGACGAATCTAGGTGGGTTGAATACTTCTAATTCATCTATTTTTTCTCCGGTTCCAATAAATTTCACCATGGCACCGGTTGCCGCTACTGCTGATAACGCGCCTCCACCTTTAGCCGTTCCATCAAGCTTCGTGACTATTATAGAGCCTATTGGGGTGGTTTCATGGAACTTCTTGGCTATATTATGAGCCTGCTGCCCTATGGATGCATCTATGACGAGTATTACTTCATCTGGTTTAACCTGCTCACTTATCTTCCTCATTTCATCTAAGAGGTCTTCCTCCTTGTGGTGTCTTCCAGCGGTATCTATTATTATAATATCTGTTCTCCTTTCAATGAAGAAGGAGACTCCTTTCACCGCTATCGAGACGGCATTATTATTATCTGGCTCACCATAAACCGGTACGCCTATCTGTTCACCCAGTTGTTTAAGCTGCGTATATGCTGCAGGCCTGAAGGTGTCTGCTGCTACTAGTCCCACCTTATAGCCCTCTAGCTTATAGAAGTATGCTAGTTTAGCGGCCGTTGTAGTTTTACCAGAACCCTGTAAGCCGACGAGCATTATAACCCACGGCTTCTTCAACGGCTTTATAGAGGGTTTTTTATCACCACCTAGGAGCCTGGTTAATTCCTCATAGACTATTGTTATAAACCATTCTCTCCTACTAATACCTGGAGGAGGCTCTGATTTAAGGGCTCTCTCCTTTATCCTGTTAGTGATCTCCACCGCTAGCTTCAAATTAACATCGGCTCTTACGAGTTCCTTCTGCAGCTCCCTTATAAACTCCTCCACGGATTTCTCGTAGTCCCCTCCCTTCAGAAACCTTGTTAAAGCACTCCTGATATTGTCAAACACCATAAGCAACACCCATCCTCAAAAATAGGGATCTCAACCAGGGTTTTAACCGTATACAGATTGCTCCAGGATCAGGGAGTAATGGAAGGTGCGGGGGGTGGGATTTGAACCCACGCAGGCCTACGCCAGCGGATCTCTCCCTGGGCTCGTCTTGAGTCCGCCCCCTTTGGCCAAGCTCGGGCACCCCCGCACTGATTCATAATTAATGATTCCCGGGAGTATTAAATCCTTAGGCTGAGGGTCAAGATATATAAACAAGCGGTGGGGTAAGGTTAATAAAGCCTGATTGCATGAATGAGGGGTAGGTGATTAAGAATATGCCTATACGCCCAGCCAGGTGCTACACGCATTTCAGCGGACCACCATATACGAGGAAAGAGTATATTCCAGGCGTCCCCCAGCCGAAGATAACTAAGTTTGAGATGGGTAATCCAAAACTAGACTATGATTACGAGCTTGCACTAGTCGTCGAGGAGGCAGGGCAGATAAGGCATAACGCGTTAGAGGCAGCCCGTGTAATGGCTTTAAAGAAGCTCAGCGTTGATGCCGGCGAGAACAACTTTTACCTTAAAGTCAAACCATATCCTCACCACGTTATCAGGGAAAACAAGATGATGGCCTTTGCTGGTGCAGACCGTCTACAGGATGGCATGAGGCTCTCATTTGGTAAACCCATCGGGACAGCTGCACGAGTAAGCCCAGGGCAGGAGGTAATAGTGATAAGGGTGAAGGCGGAGCATGCTAAGATAGGTAAGGAAGCATTAAAAATAGCTGCGTCGAAGCTTCCGTTACCGACGAGAGTAATTGTTAAACCATTGAAGCCAGGTCTTCCACCACTATAGCTAAGCCCTAAGCGTGTTCTCTTCTACAGGACCTGGGAACTAGGTTATCCTTATATTTGGAAACTCTTGTTTTTCCAGGTAGAATAATATTAAGTCTTCCACATCGGTATAATGGGATTAAAAGGCGTGTTATTCATGGAGGACCTATGTAGCCTCTATGATATCGAGCTCGATGTATTATATAGGCTTGTTGAGAAAGGCGTGAAAAGGATTCTTCTTCATGCGCCAGACGGCTTTAAGCCTTTATATAAATGCGTCGCCGGTGTTTTCGAAGGAAGAGGTATTGAAATATTCTTTTCCTCGAGCCCTGGATATGGAGCATGCGATGTCCCTGTGGAGGAGGCTGAGGCCCTCGGGGTCGACGTCCTTATTCACCTGGGGCATCTAGAGTATTTTAACCATGGGTTTAAGCCTGGTGTAAGCATTGTTTACGTACCCGTCTATGCTCGTCCAATGATTAGTGAGGGGGTGCTTGGAGAGCTGACTAGTTACCTCAGATCACGGGGGATTATAGGTGTTTCCATCTCCTCAACAATTGTAGAGGAGAAAATAAGAAGGATTATTGTGGAACACCTCAGCTCAAATGGGTTTAGGATTCATGAGGTATACAGCCCTCTACTGGGTTGCCTCTATACACATGTAGCATCACTGGATGACAGAGTCGATGCTCACCTCGTGATAGCCGGTGGGATATTCCATCCCCTAGGTCTTGCACTGGTTTCCAGGAAGCCTGTAGTAGTCTTAGATCCCTACAGGGGTAGGGTGTGGTCAGCTAGTGAGGAGGCTCAGAAGACCCTTAGGAAGAGGCTGCTGAAGATCTACGAGGCTAAGATAAGCGGTGTTAGGGTTGGACTTATCATTGGGTCTAGGCCGGGCCAGTATCGTCCCTGGCTTATTGAGAAACTCGAGAGGGAAGCCTTGGAGAAAGGGTATAGGGTCTACAAGGTTTCCTCAACGTATCTTAGTATTGAGCGATTAATAGCCATAGATAACGCCCTCAATCTCGACATATATATTGTCACGAGTTGCCCGAGGCTCCCCATAGACGACTTAGATGACTTCTATAAGCCGGTGTTAACCCCTGGCGAATTCCTGATGCTTCTAACAGGCTCGGAGAAATATGTATACCCGTGGTGAGCAATGGGGCTTATTAGGAGTAAGAAGGAGCTAGAGTTGATTCTCTCACGGATCAACTGGTACATGCACTCGAAGAAGAGGCTTGAGCAATACCAGACACCGTCAAGCATAGTGGCGCATATGGTTTGGACAGCGTATATGAGGGGCGACGTGAAGGGGTTGACGATAGGTGATTATGGATGTGGCGATGGGAGAATATCTATTGCGTCGATACTGATGGGTGCTCGTAGAGCTATCTGTGTAGATATTGATGAAGATATATTACTATATGGTTTAGGTACAGTATCATCCTTGTTTCCAGGTGCGGCGGGTAGGATTCTCTACGTGGATGCCGACGTGGAGCGTTTAGGACTCAAGAATGTTGACACAGTGTTGATGAACCCTCCTTTTGGCGTGGTCGCTGAAAACAGGGGCTTGGACATAGTCTTCCTTAGGAGGGCTATGGCGACGGCTAGAAGCATATATAGTATACACAAGTATTCTGAGGCATTCATGAATATCGCTAGGGAGGTGGCCGAGGACAACGGGTTTACCCTGGACTCGTATGAGCTACTGGACTTTGAAATACCAATGATGTTTGAGACCCATAGGAGGCGAATATATAGGGTTAAAACAGTATTTATTATCCTGACAAGGGCGTGATTAATTATGCAAGAGATAGTGATGCCTGGCGAACCACTTGCAGTAGAGGAGGAGGCACTGCCTCTCCAAGGTGCATACATTGATGAAAAGGGCTTGGTCAGGTCCCAGGTATTCGGGTTAAAGGTCTTCGATAGATATAAGAAGCAAGTATATGTTAGACAAGTGAAAAACATAGAGTTGATTAAGCCGGGAACCATTGTCGAAGCATATGTCGAGGCCGTGACTGATGAGCTGGCTTTTCTAAAGATATATAGTATAGAAGGGCAAAGAGTTGAAGCCTCCGGGATTATACATGTATCGCAGGCATCCAATGAGTTTACACAGAGCCTTCTAGGGGCCATTAGACCAGGTGACTTCGTTAAGGCTAAGGTGCTCAATAATTCTATACCATACCAATTAACCATTAAGGAACCAGGATTAGGCGTTATAGAGGCGTATTGCAGTGTATGTGGCTCCCTGCTCTACAAGAGCAATGATAAATTAGTGTGTAATACATGCGGGAATATTGAGAAACGTAAAACCAGTTTAAACTATATACACGTCTCAAGGTGATCGCTTGCCACTGGTTAAGCGGAGATATAGGATTCCATGTAGAGGCGAAGAATGTTTAAAATTATACGAGCTTGTCAAGGAGAGGGTTCCCTCAATAGAGCATGTTGAGTTCGCGGTAACCAGTAACGGCTTAATAGTAGATGCCTACGGATATGAAACAGATCTGAAAAAACTGTGGATTGAGTTAAAGAATTATTCAAGGATGGCTAAGGGGGTCAGTGGGCCGGGTTTACAAGCATTCAGCATTGACGTGATAGTTAAATTAACCAGGAAGACCTTCCCGCCCGAGGTGCTCGTGAAAATCCTTGAGAAACAAGGGTATAAGGCTAGACTCGAGGATGGCACCATTTACACCAATATAGAGAAGAACAGGATTCTCGAATTAGTTGAGAGAATAAGTGAATTAAACACCGCTATTAGAGGCAGGGTGAAGGGTACGGCAGCAAGGTATTTCATCATAACGGTAACCATTATAACAGGGCTACAGTTAGATGACGCCATAAATCACGCAGTGGAAGCAGGGCTCCTCGGGGTCGACGAGTCAGGCTTATATGTTTTAAAGCATGAGTGGCGGGATGCAGTAGACTTATTTATTAAGAGTTTTAAACAGCAAAACGAATAGGGGTCAAAGGTGTTTTAAATGGAGGTACGTGTTGTATCCAGGAGTGAGAGAGAATTAGTGTTAGAAATATATGATGAAGACCATACACTTGGCAATCTATTAGCGAAGGAGGCGATAAGACATCCCGGTGTAGAATATGCAGCATACAGGGTTCCACACCCTCTTAAAAACATGTTTGAGTTCACGATTATAGTTAAGCCGGGTTATACCGTGGAATCAATACTAAGGGATATAGTAAATGGATTAAAGAACTCGCTCGCTGAGCTTAGAAGGCTTGTAGAGGAGAAGGTAGTTGAGTAGGAAAAGCGAGACACGTATACTTGTCTATGGTGTTACAGAGAGATACGGTGTCTTTGCAACTTATAGGGGAAATTTTTAGAGGAGTTAAAAATACTAAGGGTCACCGGCTCCCCGGCACTATTCATCAAATATGTGCTTGATTCTATGATGACGCGTGAAGAACTAGGGTTCGCACTACCATGCGGATGTAGCCCACTTAACGCGGTATTTACTGGTCTGAAAGGTTTCAATAGCTCAGAGTACCTGGCTTTAAAAACAGTTTATTGCGGAGTGGTTGATACGGTGCTACGCCTACTGGAGTTATACATGCAGTATAGGAATACACTGTTGAAAACCTCTCTCCCGGGGACCGAGTCATCCGGCTACCCTGTTATTTACACGTGTTAATGTTTAACGTGATACCTTTTTATCCAGGATTCGGGTCTCAATGATACTTTTAGTCACTTTTGAATACTTTCAATCATTCCCATCAATATTTAAACGGCTACTCGTTGATTATCTCTACTTGGTTCAAGACGGTGGTTTCACATGTCCAAGTTGTGTCCGAAATGCGGTGGCTTAATGCGTCCCCGTAAAATGGATGGTAAACTGTATCTGATTTGTACTAGATGTGGGTACAAAGTAGAGGCTGATGCATCCGAGGCATCGGGTTTCAAGGTTTCCACGAGAATCGATCACAAGCCCGGTGAGAAAACCCTTGTACTCGAAAGCGGAGGAGAGGTCAACCTCCCTGTTACAAGGGAAGTAACGTGTCCGAAATGTGGTTGGCATGAGGCATACTACTGGGTGATTCAGACAAGGGCTGCGGATGAACCGCCTACAAGATTCTTTAAGTGTACAAAGTGCGGTTACACTTGGAGAGAGTATGCTTAGCATCCTCTGTACTTGATAATTTTATTTATTCGGATAACGGTAAAAGTATAGTAGGTGGTTCGAATGAGGCTTAAGTTTAGTGACGCAGTTGCATGGAGATATGCTATAACATCCATCTCTAAGATTATTGATGAAGCAAACTTTAGGATTAGCGGTGAAGACGGATTATTATTGAAAGCTATGGATCCTAGTAATGTTGTACTTGTAGAGTTCGCAATACCGAAGGAGGCTTTTTCAGAGTACAGTGTGGAAAGGGAACTTGTAGTAGGGGTAAGAATGGATGATCTGGCCAAGGTGTTGAAGAGGGCTAGGAGAGGTGATGAACTCGTTTTAGAAGTGCTAGAAGACGGCAGGCTAAGCGTAGTCTTCGAGGGTAGGGGTGTCAGAAGATTTACCCTGCCAAGCATAGAGATGACTTACGAGGAGATACCGGAGATTAGTTTCGAAGTAGGGTTTAAGGGGAAGCTTCTTCCCAAGTTGTTTAGAGACATAGTTAGGGAGGTAGAGCCCATCAGCGATTCCATCGAGTTTTCAGCCAGCAAGGACAGCGATAAGCTGACTGTCTCATCGAGGAGTGAAATAGCTGAGGCTGAAATAGAGCTCTCAGCCTCAGATGGTGCGTTAATCGAGTACCAGGTGCTAAGTGATGCAAGGGCTAAATACACGATCGACTATCTTATCGATATATCGGTTGCTTCTCAGGCGGCTGAATTAATGGAGATAGAATTCGGTAATGGAACACCGCTTAAGCTTACATACGAGATACCCGGCGGAGGAAGACTAGTGTTTTATGTTGCCCCACGGGAAGACTAGCAACTTCTTGAAGAAGGTCATAAGGGACTACTATAGGTTCAGACCTCTCGAAGAACCAGGCAACCTACATATGAGAGAGATCGCTTTAGAGAGCCTCGAGGATCGCAGGTATATCAGGCACTTATCCTTCCCATATATGGAGCAATTATATAACTTCATAGAGACCATGAAAACACCTCTCCACCTGTATTATTCTTCAGCCCTCTACAGCAATCCCTCGGCCGAGGAAATGGAGGCCAAAGGGTGGCAGGGCTCGGAGTTAATATTCGATATAGATGCTGACAAGTATCCTGGATGCATACAGAGGTATTTAGTCTGCAGTAAGTCAGGAGTAATAATTAATGATGGGGAGTCCTGTCCCTCAGGCGAGGAACCTTTGAAATATTCCCCAGTGAGCTGGGAGTGCATCTTGAAAGCCTGGGGCGATGCCTTAAAACTACGTGATATACTGGTGCAGGACTTTGGGTTTAGCAAGGTTAAAATATATTTCTCGGGTAACAGGGGATTCCATGTAAGAGTGATGGATGAGGAGGCACTGCCTCTAACACGTGAGCAGAGGCGATTAATAGCGGATTATGTGACATGTAGCAACATAGATGTGGACAGGATCTTCCCATCATACAAAGATATGGTGGTTTTCCGCAGAGTTGAATATGGCCTGAGAAGAAGGGTGCTCGAGTTAGCTATATCGAGGAAGCTAGTGAAGGAAAAAAGCGTAGCGGGTTTAAGGGGATTAATAATCAATAAGAGCGCCCTCGATGAATTAATTCGGGAGAACTGTGTTAAAGTAGATAAGGTTGTAACAATGGATACGTCAAGGCTCTCAAGATTCGTTAACAGCTTAAACATGAAGTCCGGGTTAAGGGTTGTAGAGGTTGAGCCAACCGTGGATCTAAGAGGAAAGGGTTTCACTGATTTCTCACCATTCCATGGGGAAGTCATGGTTAAACCCTTGGTCGATGCTTCTCAGATCCTGGTTCTAGATAAATTTATTGGGCTTAGAAAGGGAGAAATAATTAGATTAGAGGCACCCTATGCTCTATATCTAGCTGTCAATGGGCTAGTAGAGGTAAGGGATTCATCGGGGATTGGGGTAAAACTATGAGTAACACATATATCCGCTTAATTAAAGAGGAATTACAGGCATCAAAGTGTACCCCTGTCCAGAAGATTAGACTAGATGAAGTAAACGAGTTAATCAGGAGATCTCTGTTCAAACTGCCTCTATTAAACCCTGAGAGTAGGGAATTATTTATCGAGATGATTAATAAAATGGCCTTGGATACTGAATACCTAAGCAGGTTGAGGATAACTAAAGTAGCACTTGGCTCACCGCTCCCAGCCGACACCATAGATGAAGGCGTCTTGAAAGCCGTTGAAAACATTATCAAGTTGGAGAAAGAACTCTTATACCCCCTTCCGGTGAGGCACCGTGATAAAACGCTGGTTTTATTTATAAAGGATTGTGAAGTAAGTGGCGAGAAGTATAGGAGGAATGATGTAGCGCTTCTATCATTTAACGAGTTACTCGTAGCAATGATACAGGAATGCGTGAAGCCGCTGAGACATATATTAATGGTTAGTGAGGAAGAAAAGTCTTCCTGAGGAGGTTCAAGGTGATAGTTCATCTTTCTACATGGCTGCTTTCATATAGTAATATCCTAACAGTATGTATGCCACTATGATCATTATTAACAATATGAGCGAGCCAATAATGATTATATCCCTTAGTTTTGTCTCACTTATACGTTTATGCGTCTTCGGCCTGGCTAATGGAACATAGTAGGGAAGAGAATATGCTACCAATACCGAGAACGATAACAACAGCGTGTAGAGTAGTGAGGTCGCGATCAATTGGTTTAACTGTTGCTGGGATAGATAGCTATAGTTAAACCATAGGTACAGCCAGTTCCCACCTATAATAATCCAGGAAACAATGGCAGCAGCCATGAGTGTCTTTGAAACAGTGTTTACTAGTACATCGTACTCGAAAATGTATCTAAATATCTCCCTGCTATACCTCCTCAATGCAGACCCCTGTTCAACACTATTATGAATACCAATATTAAACCTAGACCTAATAACCATTATACCTGCTCATCCATTATGATGAGACCTCCCTATTAATGTACGTAGAAGGAATGGGTGTCGAGCGCCGCCGCCGGGATTTGAACCCGGGTCACGGGCTCGACAGGCCCGCATACTAGGCCGGGCTATACTACGGCGGCATCCTTTACTAATTTTGATTATGCACAGGGTTTTTAAATTGTTAGTTCCATGAATCAAGGCTTATATGGTGGTTTTTCATCTAGCTTGATAATTCCCTTTGAGAGTTTTTCCTTGAGCCTGTACTCCACGTATTTATCAATAGGGCTGAAGCGTGGTGGATGGGGTACTATTAGCTCTCCCCCGCAGTACGGGCATCTATCCCTGCTTAAAGTATACCTACCACATTTACTGCATTTTCTAAGTAGCCAGTTCATGCTTTCTCACGTTCTCCCTTGAATATTACACCATATTCGCTGCTAGCCTCTTCAGCTTTCTTTAGTATTTTCTCAACTACTGATTCAGCTGTTTTATAGTCATGGGAGTATACTTCGAGGATGTATCTTGGCGCACCGGCTGAGTAGAGTTTAAACTTTACATTTTCAGAGTTAAGGGATTCGGCTATCACGTCAAGCACTTTCCTTACTCTTTCAACGCCATCGGGGTGGCGTGATTGGAGTAGTAGTCTTACACGTATTGATACCTCTTTCACCTTTATATGTCTCTTCGCTTCGTTTAATAATGGCTCTATCCATTCACTAGGTATTCCGGCTTTCTCCAGGATGTCTCTACCGCTCAGTACTGCTTCTTCGAGGACGTAAAGTGGGTCTCCATAGGAGTCTTCAAGCTTCCATACTACTTCTTTATAGGCGGCCTCCTTGGTTTTTCCGAGACTTTCGGCGACGAGTTCGGCTATTTTGGCTGCTTTTACATACCGCTTCCACCACATCATCTTCTTTCTCTTATCGATATCAGATACCTTCTTTAATGAGACATCGACTTCTTTCCTGGCTCTATCAATTCTGATGACTTTCACAACTATCTTCTCTCCTTCCCTGATGACATCCCTTATGTTCTTAACCCATTTGGTTGCTACTTCGCTCCATGGTAGAAAGGCCTTTAAGTCTCCGTATTCATCGAGGGTGACATAGGCGCCATAATCGTATATTTCCCTAACCGTGGCTATAACGTATTCCCCGATCTCGGGCAATTCCTTCCTAGCTAGCATTTCTTCTCACCGAGGCTATTGTTGAGTGAACTCGTAAACCGCTACTACATGTATTATCTGGTATTCGCTATATAAACCAGTTATATTCATAACTGGTACACCAATTACTGCTACTGGTTTGAAGTAATTTAGATTGCTTGACAAGGATGTGTAACTGTATAGTTCATTATACACGGTGTAACCCAGCCTATGTAGTGAGTCTACTGCTAGTTGCGCGAGCAACGTATTGGATCCCTTGTTGTTCCATGCGAGGGGTATCTCATAACCTGTACGTGCATTATATATGTTCACGTAATCCACGTAGCTAGTGTTAGTGATGCTGGCGTATAATACCAGCCTGGCTAAATCACCTGCTGCGGCATAGTATATATATTCATAATAGTTCTGTGATTGAACCGGTACAGCTAGTCCAAGGTAGGCGTTACTTGTTTTATTACCCATCATTACTCTAATGCTAGCCAGATATGATATTATTATATAGGTCCTCTCAGCGTTTATCATTGATGTGACATTACTTATTATCTTGGATGCAGCAACCTCATTGCTTAACATTATTGATGAAACAATATATTTACCCCTATCTCCTCCTAATATATGGGCTAACGTGTAAACCCTGGGCGCTGGTAGTGATTCAGCTAGGAAGCCCTGGATCCAGTAGGTGTACCCCCAGTATGATATCACTAATATATTGTCTACGCTGGTATTAGATATAGCTTGCTTTAACGCTGTTAACGCATTAAGCCACGCGCTCTCATTTCTTATCGGTGTACCTATATTGCTGTACCCCTGGATATCATAGGTGTATATATATGGTTGGCTCTTATTCTGTGCTACTGCTAGAAGCATGCTACTAGATACTATGCCCAATACTATGATTAAGGCGATGACCCTATATAGTATTGTCTCGAAACCCTTGATCCCATGGCTCCACACATAATCCGTAACCATGTATAGGGCCAATCCTGATAACACTGCTGAGAACAGGACCTCGGCTAGTGCAAGGGTTGGATCGTAGAGGGATGCTATAAGCAGTATTATGGTGGCTGATATAATGGTGATCCTTACTGAGGGAAACTCCTCGAGCACTCTACTCCTAGCGAACACTATTAAACCCAATAACCCCGTGGCGCATAATACCCCATAGTCTATTAGCGGGTTATAAGGCTTGATAAATACACTAGTATAATCACCGCCTCCAAGCAACTGTATTAATGCGGCTGATAAAGCTATGGATGCTGAGATAGCGGTGGCTACTAGCACCAAGCGTGTACCTGTGGAGGAATTCCTGTCCTCAAGTAATTTACTGGTAGCTAAGATCAGTGAGCCCGTGAAGAGGGGTATTAATGAGTAAGTGTTTCTAAGCCATGGGAGTAGCAGTAGTGGCGTAGTGGATAAAGTAATTGATGACACTGTCTTAACATCAACCCGCTTAAGGGGTGCAACTATGTATTCTGCTGATAAACCTATCAATGCGGCTTCAACGATCAACCACCCCATGGGGTTAAATAATTGGAGTACAAGCCCGGTTAAACCTGTGAGAAGCACAGTAGGAGTGCTTCTCACTTCTCTCGCCTTATATAAGGTGAGCAGGAATAATGCTATTAGAATACCAGTGAAAACATGTGGACCGGCATTAGATGGAGTCAGCCAGAACACTGTGACCGGGGCGGTTCCATAGATTAATGTAGTGAGCCCAGCTATCGCGGGCTCTTTAAAGAACCTGTAAACCATGTAGAATAATAGGATTAACGTGAGGACTTGGATGGAGAGAGCCCCGTAGGGTCCTAGGACCCCGAGTATTCTAGCGGACAACCATGTGTAGGTTATGAAATAACTACATGTATTATCGAGTGGATTAATCCCGGTACATGCATCGCTTAGTACTGGCTTCCTTGACAAATACTCTGTAAGCCAGGACACATTGTCGAAAGGTACTTTGGTGTTCATTGTATAGGTTAACACTGTGCTGGCTAGAATGCTTGTAACAAGCAACATGATGCCTGTTATGGTTCTTCTATCCATAGGGCTGCACCCTTAAACTAGCTGTATCCTAGATAACGAGTGAATAGTAAATAAAGTTTTAAATCCCCTCTAGTCTCCTGTGAATCAATTATAATTATTGCTAGTGATTAAAATGGATGATCCTATAGCAGAGCGTTCCTAGATGAAACCATGAAACCATATAAAATGACTGGAGCGAACACCTAGGGGGAAAAAGTCTTTAAAGCAATAAACCCCGTTTCCAGTTTATTTTTACGAGGATAACTATGTCTTGTAGAGTAGTTCTGCTGGTAACATGTAGAACCGGGAGCGATGAATGGTGTGCTCGTGAGATAGGGGATGTGATCTTCAGCCTCGATAATAGCGTGGTTGTTGAGAAAACGGGTTTTCCGGGGCTTCTCCAGGTCTATGGGTGTAGAGATGTCGATAGTATATATAGGAGGGCTATAAGTAGGGAGTACGGATTCGTTGAAACCATAATACCTGTTCACTGTATCATGGGGCTTCAAGAGGTATTGGGGGAACGACTCGAATGCATTGACGGCTTGAAGATACCTGGAGAGGTAAAGATCAGGGTTAGGATGCGAGGGGTTAGGGAGCTGAGTACGCGTGTCTTCGCACTTGTATTAAAGAATCTGAGGTCTAGGGGTGTGGTGCACACTTCCTCAGCAGATGAATGCCTATTTATCGAGGGGATCAATGATAGAGTCTACATAGGCCTAGGACACTGTAGAACACGCATCGCAGTACGTGGGGGATGAGGTAGGTGGTGAAGTGGGATGCAAGAAAAATAATAGAGGACGAGTTAAACAAGCAATCAATCTTTAAGAATCGTGAAAGCCTTATGCCGGAATACATACCTGAAGCACTGCCACACCGCGAGAACGAGCTCAAATTATTAGCCTCCTACTTCAGGCATTTAATAGCGAACCCGGGTTCCATGTCTCAGAGAGTACTCATAGTAGGTAGAGTTGGAACCGGTAAGACGACGTTAATGAGGACCTTTGCCACTAATTTAACGAGCATAGCAAGGGAGAAGGGCTTATCATTCGATTATATTCATGTCAACTGCTATAGGAATAGGAGCTTGTTCAGTATAGTGAGGGATATAGCCTTGCAACTAGGCCTCTCAGTACCACATAGGGGATTATCATCGAAGGAGATAATGGATGCCGTTATCTCGTTCCTGGATGAGGGCGATCGGTATACTTTAATAGTATTCGACGACTTTCACTACTTCGTGAATATAGCTGGTAAGGAAGCGGTATACTTTATTACAAGGGCATATGAAGCCTTCCATGAGTCAAAGCGGTTGAACATGGTCTTCGTGTCAACCGATACAAATATAATAGGGGTCTTCGACCCTGTCACCGAGTCGTATCTGAATAGATATATTATAAAACTACAGCCATACACCTCCAGTCAGTTACTTGATATATTGAGGTATAGGGCTAGCCTGGCCTTCCATGAGGATGCATATGATGAGAAATTACTGGAGCTTATCGCTGAATATGAAGGGGTAGACAGGAGCGGCGAGGGTAATGCACGCCACGCCTTGACAATACTACTTACAGCTGGAGATATAGCTGAGAAAGAAGGAGCTGGGAGAATCAGCATAGAGCACGTCAGGAAAGCTATAACGATCCATGATAGAAGCAAGGAAATAGAGAGGATTAACGATGTATTAAAATACAGCTCCCTTCACGAGCTATTATTACTACTAAGCATAATACGCCTCCTACGCAAGAAAAACGATAAAGAAGTGGAAATGGGGGAGGTCGAAGACGAATACAGGCTACTCTGCAATATACACGGAGAAATACCGCGCTCTCATACACAGCTATACGAGTACACCAGAAACCTAAGTAAGACCGGCGTCATCAACGCTGTCACTAAGAACATGGGTAACCGTGGTCGAACAACCCTCATATCCATACCTTATGGACCACTAGAAGAACTAGAGAAATACATCACTACACTAGTAACGAAGAAGAGTGAGATAGAGTACTAGGTGGCTTGCCCAATAACTGGTGAGTAGAGTTCTTTTATGGATCAGTAAACCAATAACATCTATTAGTGATGTAAATGGCTTGTGTGGAGAAACCAATTATTATGTAGTGGGGTATATCTCAGGATAATGATTAAAGGTAGGTTTGTCGAGCACACCCCCACTGGTAAAAGAGGTCCACAATCAGGCTTGGTTGTGTTATCCCGAGATATAAAGAAGTCTTCATACACGGTGGTGGTAGACCAGTAGCCAAGGCCATGATAACCAATGTCGTCTATAAGAGAG
>NZ_JBMFMW010000017.1:0-16689 GCF_049970475.1 Desulfurococcus sp. | reverse complement strand
ATGATTGATATGGAGTATACTACGCTAGGTTGGACGGATGAGAAGATCTCTTGGATAGGGCTTGGGACATGGCAGTACAGTGAGACATGGGGTTTAACAGATTATGATGTAGCTAAAAAGGTGATTGGAAAAGCCATCGAGGTAGGCATAAACTTCTTTGACACTGCAATGGTTTACGGTAGAGGAATGAGCGAGGAATTCCTTGGGAAAGCGCTAAGGGAGCTGAGTGTTAAAAGAGACGAGGTATTTATAGCTACTAAGATACCCGGAGAATTCCTTAATCCCGACGACGTGTTCAAATCCGTCGACAGGTCATTGAGGAGGCTCGGGGTTAACTCGATAGATTTGCTTCAACTGCACTGGCCCCCGTGCTGGCACAACTATCCCACTACATCATATGCACGGGCCCTCGAGAGGCTTATAATACAGGGTAAAATAAGATATATTGGTGTAAGCAATTACCCAGTTGCCTTAATAGAGGAGCTCAGATCAGCGCTCTCAATCACGGATATCGTGAGCATGCAGTATAGATTCAACCTAGCTGAGAGATGGGCTGAAGAAGAGTTGATACCATATGCCGAAGCCAATGACCTCACCTTTATACCTTGGAGCCCCCTGGCTAAAGGCGCTCTAACCGGTAAATACACATTGGAGAATATAGGTTTATTCAGGGATTTAAGGAGTAATGAAGCAGTGTTCCACCCCTCTAACTTCGAGAAGCTGACCCCATTAATCAACGCATTGAAAGAGTTGGCTTCAAAGTACGGTAAGACTCCATCCCAGGTAGCGTTAAACTGGTTGGTGAGGTATAGCCCTGTTATAGTTCCAATACCTGGCGCGAAGACCCCTGAGCAGGTTGTGGAGAACGCTGGTGCAGTAGGCTGGGAACTCAGCTTCGAGGATTGGATGATGTTGTATGATATAGCTAAAAACATTAAGGTAACCTATGTGACTTGGTGAAGGAATTACAACTGAAAGCCCCGCTCTTTAGGGCTGGAGGAGCTCAGATCGGTGCATTTTGTTTTTTCCTATGTAACTCATATGCTAGTATCCCGATTAATCCTGTAACAGGTAGACCTCTGGGGACTTCTCTAAGCCACACCGAGTCAGTGTTTTCCACTTCTTTCCTGCTCGGTTCTTGCTCACCGGAGCTCACTAGTATTGCAACTCTCTCCTCTAGATCGAGTACTTCAGCTAATGGTACTTCTCTCCCGGACTCATTTATGTAAAGTATCCTGTTGCATCCCAGTACATTGGAGAGATCACTTATCTCCGGTAGAACTATGAAGGGCTTGCCTTGCTTAATGGCTATTTTATGGGCCTCGGGTACACCTATCTGGGCAGCTGCCCCAATAGGCTTGATCACCACTGGTACTAGCCCCTTTATAGCGTACACTGTCTTTATGAAGTCAACGAGCTTCTGAATACTTGACGGTGAATATAAGGCTATATACATTTACGTCACCTCCTCATCCAGCTTCCCGGCGAGATACCATGCTATAGCTTTTGCAAGGGGAGCCGGTACAGCTTCTCCCACCATGTTATACTGTTCATCCCTTCCACCTATAAAAACAAATGTGTCGGTGAAACCCATCAGCCTGGCTTGCTCTCTAACCGTGAGAAATCTGTCCTCGAATGGATGTATAAACCTTGATGATCCAAGGACTGTTGGAGCTATAGTATTTGGATTCAACTTAACCATGTTTGGAAGGGGTTTTTCTGCACCATGGTAGTGGATTAACGCATCTCCCCATCTCAACCGGTGGATTCTCTTAAGCTTCCTCCATGGGGGGTCTGGGGGCCTCTCATGATTTGGGAACGCTTCACCTGGCTCTGGTAGATTGCTCAATGCCTCCTTAACGGTTATCCTTCTAGAGGATTTCCTCGGTGTTATGGGAATATTCGATATGAATACTCTTTTTCTATGGCTAGGTGTTTCATAGTCCTCGGCTAGCAAGGCGTTAAAGTATATCTTCTCATAGCCTACGCGCTTGAACTCTATTGATAATGCATCACGTAATCCATCCTCAGTTATTGCTGGTACATTCTCCATTACGAATATTTTCGGGCGATAATACCCGACGATCCTTATAAAGTGTAATGTTAGCTGGCCCATAGGATCACTGTATAAGCGGTCTAACGGATCCCTTTTCCTCATAGGATTAGCACCTGTGAATGGCTCACAGGGCGGGCTACCTATGATTACATCGATTTCATCGGGTTTCACTATACCCGTTAATAACTCCTTGTCTAACTCCTTGACATCCTCGTTAACCACTAGTGCATGGGGGAAATTGGTTTTATAGGTTAGGGCAGCTGGTTTGAAATTGTCAATGGCTAGCAGGGATTTGAATCTACCTGTGAGATGGAATCCTAGTGAGAAGCCCCCTGCACCAGAGAATACATCTATGTATTTATAAACAGTCTTCACTTCTAAACCCGTTCAACCCTCTTAATTAAATTATCTACTTTACTAATCAACTCCTTTAAGACTTCCACCGTCTTAGACTTATCGGCTTCAACCAATACCTCACCATCCACGGGGCATATATAATCGTTAGCGTATGCTTCGTCAAGCGTGTATCTTCTACCGCACTGTGGACACTCGTAGAGAATGTTTTCCTCCTCAAAATTCAATCGTAACACTAGTTTTTCACGTGTTTTACGGAGTCTCTGGAGTAAGAGGTTTTTAAGAGCTGGTGGATTGAGTCTCCATATATGGAGAACCCCCTCTTGTGTTCTGAGCTTGCCTGGAATAACGATGTTTTCCTCTGACATCTTCTGGAGTATTTTCCTGCCTTCATTAGACTTTATCCCCGTGTCATGAGTGAGGAGCTCCTCGGCAACGTATCCATGCTCTATTATATGCATTAGTAATTTGTACCCGGGATCTCCATAGATTCCCTTAATCAACTCCTTTACTACGCCGAGGACTTCCTCATCAACCTTATTTACCGCTCTTTCTTCCTCAGTTTTAACAGTTTTGCTCAGTTTCCTTCACCATCCCTTGCTTTGTCATGCCCCTATATTATATTTCCATTTAAGGGGGTTATATTCTGATTTAAATCAATGAATCCCTGTATATATCTCTCGTATTTTTTAAGGCTGTAATGGGCTTGAAGTAATAATAGGTGAGCGGCTTGTGGACACTTATATTAAGGATTGAAAGCAAGGGATGCGCCGGCTGTATCGCAACGGCCCTCACACATCTCTTCAAGATAAAGGGGGTCTCCGGCGTCAAGGTGCGTGGAAGAGAGATACTCGTCCTCCTAAATGATAAAAATCTCGTGGATAACGTGTTGAATAATCCATCTTTGAGAGAATACTATGTTATTAAGGAATGGAGCATTGTCGAAGGGGATATCTTAGATAATCGATTAAGGTTCGCCCTTCAATCAAATACAAAGGTTTAAAGAAGAACTTGGATTAAAAGTCGGTTGTAAAAGTAAACGAGTTTATATGGCTGCTAGTATTCATGGTTAATCTATTGGAAGATTAATGGGGCCTCCTTATCTTCCTTATTCTCAGCGTATTCTTCTATCCTCCGTAGCTTCTTCTTGCTCCTTACTTTTTCTATGGCCTTTAGGAAGTCGTTCATTGTGACTTGTCTACGGTTATCTCTGATCGCATTGTAGCCGGCTTCTGTTACCACGGCTTTTATCTCCGCCCCAGTGAATCCATCAGTCATCCTGGCTAATTCCTGGAAATTAATGTTCTCAGCTAGCTTCATCCTCCTTGTATGTATCCTGAATATCTCTATCCTGCCGTTGAAGTCTGGCAATGGGACCTCTACTATCCTATCTAATCTTCCGGGTCTCAGTATAGCTGGATCCAGTATATCTATTCTGTTAGTGGCAGCAATTATTTTAACCCTGTCGAGAGGCCTGAATCCATCTATTTCAGCCAGTAACTGCATTAGCGTCCTCTGTACTTCTCTTTCACCGCTTGTCCCTATATCTATCCTCTTAGCTGCTATAGCGTCTAGCTCATCTATGAATACTATTGAGGGGGCCTTCTTCCTCGCTAGCTCGAAGAGCTCCCTAACTATCCTAGCTCCTTCGCCTATGAATTTCTGGACGAGCTCACTGCCCACTATAGCTATGAATGTGGCATTTGATTCTGCTGCAACAGCTTTAGCCAGCATTGTCTTACCGCATCCAGGTGGCCCATACAATAGGACTCCTTTAGGTGGCTCTATCCCTATCTCCTCGAATAACTTGGGGTTTTTCAATGGTAGCTCGACCACCTCTCTCAACTCCCGTATCTGCTCTGAGAGCCCGCCTATATCCTCATATCTCACACTCGGCTTCTCGATTACCTCCATTAATTGCACATATGTATCCGTGTATGAGGGCAGTACTTCAACAATTGCCGAGCCACGTTGATTAAGGGCTACTCTTACACCGGGTTTAATCAGGTTCTTGTCGATGTTGTCGGCTATCGCCACTACTAGGTTGGGTCCAGTGGTACTTTTAACTACGGCTCTTCCATCGCCTAGAACATATTCTATCACTCCTTCTATCAGGGGAGGGGATATAAGTTTCTCGAGCTCGGATTTATAGTAGTTCACCTTCATTAAGAGCTTTTCACGCTCCATCTCGAGGAGCCTTATCTTGGACTCAAGATATTTAATATAGTCTTCACCACTGACTACTGCGTCAAGTTTTTCGATAATGTTATCCCGGTTATCCTTACCCATATCGCTGCTCATGGCTTTGAACCCCTCATATAATGCCCTCATGAAACAAATTTAAATCGTAGAGCATTAATGCAATGGTTTAATGAATTATAATCCTAGTATAGTGTTAAAGAAGATGGGTGGCAATGATGTCTTGCTACTGTGAAATATGTGGAAAAGAAGTAGAGAAGAACCAGTGTAGGAAAATAGTTATTGAAGGTAGCATCCTTAATGTATGCCCTCAGTGCTATAACAGGTTGATCACGCAGGGTAAAGCTAGACCCTATGTTGAGGAGAGAAAGGAGCGTCAACCGGCCCCTAAGCAGGTGGCTAAACCCGTCAAACCAAGGGTGAGGGAGGAGTATGAAGTAGTCGAGGACTATGCTAGGAGGGTCAGGGAGGCTAGGGAGAGGCTTGGGTGGACGCAGCAGGTTCTTGCTCAAAAAGTAAGGGAGAGTGAGAACATTATTAAGAGGATTGAGTCCGGTAGACTGAAGCCCGGCATAGATCTAGCTAGGAGACTTGAGAAGGTGCTTGGTATAAAACTACTTGAGCCAGTAGTCGAGGAAAACGTGTCGTCGAATCATGAGAGCAGCGAGGACTTAACAATAGGCGACCTCATCAGGTTTAAACGGGAGTAGGGGTGTCCGGGAAGTATTGAGGGTTGTCGTGGTAGTACCGAGGAAATATTGGGTTTTCCTCGAGGAGGAGCTGGGACTAGTTAAAACCATTTACAGTGACATAGTAGAAGTGTTGAAGACGAAGGGTTCTCCATCAGGAACATACCTACCGAGGGAGAAGATCGAGTTTTTGCGTGGCAGCGACTTTGATAAGTTAATAGTGATGGATAGGCTTAAACCAATACAGATAGTTAACCTGATTAAAGAATTAAGGAGGGATGTGATCGACAGGGTTATGTTGATCCTCGAGATATTCGCTGAACACGCTGGCTCGAAGGAAGCCAAGATGCAGATAGAGCTTGCTAGGCTGAAATACTATATTCCACTAGTCAAGGAAGCTATAAGATATGCTAAGATAGGCGAGTTACACGGCTTCCTCGGTGCTGGTAGATACGGGTATGAGAAGTACTATCTAATGCTTAAGAAGAGGGAGGCCAGGGTGAGGAGGGAGTTAGAGGAGCTTAGGAGGATACGTGGAATAAGGAGAATGCAGAGGCTTAAAGCTGGATTCCCCCATGTCGCGATAGCAGGATATACATGTGCAGGCAAGACAACCCTATTCAATGCGATCACAGGGTTAAATATGCTGGTTGGACCGGAACCCTTTACAACGCTCTCCCCTAAATCTCGTAGGATAGTTTATAGGGATGCATCGTTCATCCTAACCGATACCGTTGGCTTCATAAGAGATCTACCGCCTGAGGTTATTGAAGCGTTTTACGCTACACTTGAGGAGATCACTGCAGCGGATGTCATAGTGAATGTTGTGGATGCTTCCAAGCCGATTGAGAGGATAAGAATAGAGCTTGAGACAACCAGGGAGATACTCAGCAGGATCGGGGTTCATAGTAAACCCATGGTAGTGGCATTGAATAAGATAGACCTGGTGGATGACTATGCTAGTATCACAAGTGAAGTCAAGGTATTGCTGGCTAGTAATGAGACCCTTGTACCCATTTCCTCGGTTAAGAGGATTAATATCGATAGATTAATGGATACAGTATACATGTTAGTTAAGGGTGGCTACCAGTGAAGATATACGTGTTAAGGTATGGTCATAGGCCGGGTAGGGATAAACGGGTCACTACGCATGTAGCTCTTGTATCAAGGGCTTTTGGAGCCAACGGATTCATACTTGGTGATGTTGTCGACGAGTCTATACGTAGAACCCTTGAGAAAGTCGTGGATTTGTGGGGTGGGAGAATACATTTCGAGATGGGGGTCGACCCCTATAAGTATTGCCTTGAGTGGAAGAGAAATAGTGGGCTGGTGGTTCATTTAACAATGTATGGACTACACGTTGATGACGTAGTCAATGAGATAAGGAATACTGGTAGAGATATACTCATAGTAGTGGGATCGAGAAAAGTACCCGGGTTCTTCTATGAGGTTGCAGACTATAATGTAGCTATAGGACATCAACCCCACTCGGAGGTAGCTGCCTTAGCCATCTTTCTGGATAGATTATTCATGGGGAGAGAGTTGTCTCTTAAATTCCCTGATGCAAAGCTCGAGATAATTCCTTCTCCACGTGGTAAAAAAGTTAGAAGGATTACTCGGGGTGAATAATTTGTTCAGTCGTTGGGTCACTGCCTCAACATAGTTATCCTTAATAACAGTATGCATGACGCAAAGGATGCTACCAGCGTAATCAATGGTAATAGGGTTACAAGTATTGGTGGCGAATCACTTATTCTCTGGAACTCTACTTTATAATAGTTCAAAGTAGTATTTTCCAGCTGCCCCATTGAGAGAACATATATTGTTAGATTGCCGCTGGATAGATATGATGCAGCACTATATGTTATAGGGCCACCGCTGGGTATGGATGTCGATAATGGTATATCTATAGAGCCCTGGTTATTATAGGCTCTTATAATAATCAATGGTATATACTGATCCCTGACCTGAATTGATAGGTTAACGAGTGCCACCCCGTTTACAGTATCCCTTAAAACATATGAGTATCTGTATGTTTCATTCCCTAATACCACTGGCTCCAGCTGGGAGAAAGGTATAGAGAATCCCCGTTCGTTAACGCTGTAGCCGGAGCCTAAACCAGTGTTCAAGTAGAATATTTGAGCCAATGCATTAGAGGCTGCAAGCATCGATAACACGGTCATTATGATAGCTAGTTTCAGCCCACTCCTTCTTCTCACAGCAATCCATGCTGCTGCAACTATTATGAGTGTGCCTATAGCGTTAACTGTTTCAACATATATGCTTACGCCTCTAGCAGTGATCACAGCATAACTTGAAGAAGCTGGGAGCAGAGTTAACGTCGAAGCAGCCCCGCTTGATACGGTGATATAGTTGGAGCCTTTCCCAACATCAACCAGTGCTAACCCGATGTTCTGCTTGAAGTATAAATGAATCACCTGCACGCTGTTAAGCGGTACTATCCAAGTATATGTGAGAGATGAATCCATTTGAAACACATATATTCCCACAGTTATTGAAGCTATGATAAGTATTATCCCGGCTAGGCCGGGAAGGGATATCTTCACCTCTATGCTCATTTAATACACCATTTCCCTGGGCTAAATATACTACTATTAAGCAGGATTAAAAGAATATAGTTTAGGCCCTAGGTGGATTGATGAGTGAGTAAACGAGTTTAAATAGGTTTAAAAAAGGTTTAGGCTAGTTTAGGTTAGTTATTTCGAGACAATGCTTCTTCTAACAGTCAGGTATGCCAGTAGAGCGAATACCGTTGCCAATAGGGCGAATATCACTGCAACTATTCCTATGTAGAAAGCATTACTAGCTGAGGCACTTGCGGTATCAGCCTTGCTTATAGCTGTGTCAACCTTACCGCTTACAGTGTTCAGAGTGTTCTGTATACTACTTACACTACTTGAGACGTTATCAACCTTGCTTGCTACAGCGTTGACATCGCTCTTAGTGGCTGCCTCGTTCAACTTACTGCTAATAGTGTCAATGCTACTCTGTATGTTGTTTACGGTGTTCTTTATGGATGATACATCACTAGATACAGTGCTCAGGCTCTGTACTGCTGATGATAGTTGTGAGGTTATGGAGTTCAGCTGGTTTACAACATTGCTTATGCTCGTTGATAATGAATCAACCTTACCCCCGATAGTGTCCACCTTGCTTGCTACAGCGTTGACATCGCTCTTAGTGGCCAGGTTGTCGAGCCTAGTGAGTATAGTGTTCACGGTGTTCTGTATGCTGCCTACCGTGGATGAAACACTGGAAACAGTATTGGCTACATTGTTCACGGCATTTGCTACATTATTGATTCCATTTAAGATATTCGAGACATCATCAGCTGTAGCTAGTCTAGATATGTTGTTGACTACATATACATATCCTGGCAAGCTCTTATAGAAGCTTGTGCCTTTTACATAGATTAGTGACACATCATATTTGCCTGGATGTACCATCGGTATCCACAGTCCAAGTATGCTGGTGAACTGGCTTGTTAAGACACCATTGCTGTCAGCAGTCCACCTCTGTACATTAGTGGTGACAGCTAGTAATGCATCGGTGTCATTAACCAGTATACCTGCGAATGTCACACCGGGAGTGAATCCGGTACCGAATACTCTAACTATACCGCTTCCAACAATCACAGGCGTGTAGTCACCTGTGAGCGAGGCCAACAGTATCTTCGGAGTTATAACTGGGTTAGCATAATTGTTCAGGTTCAGTGAGAAGTTCACCAAGTGTTCACCTGTGACGCTGCCGACTAGCCTTATAACATACTCGCCTTCAGGTAGTGTTGGGACAACGAATTTCACGGTGAGAGCTCCATTGTTATCGGTTATAGCATTCTCTATCACTAGCACGTCGCCAAAGTACACGTTAACAGTTTCACCTGGCTGTAAACCATACGCTGTCACCTGGATTATATCACCTAGGTACTGGCATTCACCACCATATATTGTACACTCGCTACAGTATCCAGTGCCAACAACGGTTTCACATGGACACACGATGAATGATGTAGTCATACCTGGTAGTGTAGCGCTTACCTTGTTATCTGGTAGTGGCTGGTTTGATACGGGGTTTAATGCCTGCCAGTATGCGGCAGTACCTACCACGACTGCTAAGCTGTACTCGTAGTCCCAGATATCAATGCCCCATATGTAGTGGGCACCGTATGTGGCTCCTAGTGGAATAGTTATACTGAATGTTACATTACCATCCTTGCCTAGAGGTATATCGGTTGCAAGCCATGTTATCTTGTCTAGTGAGACATTGAGGAAGTTAGCATTGTAGCCCCATTCCTTTCCAGGGCCGTATCCATAAGCCACTATAGTGATCGTCTGACCCGGCAACACCATTGGGGCTGGCCTGTCACACTGTGGTACACCGCCGCTCACATAGCATAACAGTGGTCTAACCAGGTAATAGGTGTTCCTGAACTCGTATTTCACACCACTGCTTAATGTCACTCTGGGTATGTATAAGCCTGCAGTCATATTGGTGGCTAGATAGGTCTTCAGGTCTGTTATATTGAAGAAGCCGTTTGCATCAGCAAGTAGTCCACCGGTTATGTTGAATACGTATACTACGTTAGTGAAGTTAGTGTTGTATAACTCTACTACTGTAATATTGGCATTGGCTGGGAAGCCGTAGCCTACTAGTGAGATTGACTCTACATCCCTACCATTACCCTCGTTGGGTGATAACACTACCTGTGGTAGTATGGTTAGAGTGGCGTTCTTCGTCATACCTGAGAATGTTACAGTTGCATCAGAGGTTACAATGTATAAGCCGCCTGGCAGTAGGAATGATGATGAGAACTGTATGGTTGTTCCAGCGTGACCGGAGGAGTCGGCTGTAATGCTTACACTATATGATGTACCATTAAAGAATATAGTGTTTACAGCGGTTCCCTCTGGTAAACCATATATGTCAACGCTCACAGATTTGAAGTTTCCACGCCCATCAACTATTGTAGTGGCTGATGGTGAAACCTCTATTAATGGGTATACGTAGATGGTTGCCTGATCGGATCCGATGAATGGAATAGACACGGTTACTAATAGTGTTGGTGGATCAGCTGTACCGATGTTTGGCAGTAGCTTGGGTATTTGAACCGTTACATTGTATGTACCGGGTGTCGGTGGGTAGAACTGTTGTGTAACATATACCTTTCCGGTGTTTGCATTGGATACCTCTATAGTTACAGATGAAGCGAAGGGGACGTTAATGGTCACAGTTATTATGCCACCAGGGTATACACCCTCCCCATCGGGTCCATCGCCTCTTACAGCTTGTATTATTCCTCCCTGGGCGTTTACTGGTACTAGTACTGCTAGGTTCACTAACATGGGTGTTAATAGGGCTAGAGCCAATATGATGGATATTATCCTATTGGACATACATACTTCACCAAATCTTCTCTGATTACTTTCCAGAGTTATAAGATGAATGTTTACACAAGTATATGCATAGTGTATACATGTGTATACACCATTATCTACAAGGCTGCTGTGGATTTATAGATAACTTTAATATCTAGGGTACTTAGAGCTCCTGTGATCCGCTGTGCGGTGAGGGCCGTGCTAGAAACCCGGATGGGGCCCTGCGGCATTGGGCTCGACCGAGCCCCATAAGGTATGGGTGAAGCAAGTGAGTCCAGGCCAGGGGCTAACCCCGCTAACAAAACATCAGCAGGGAACCGCATCTGGAGGATGATTCTCGGGAAAAAACTGGTTACGGGTATTACTATATGGGGGGATTATGTGAGGAGCCAGGAGTAGTTTAGGCCTGTGATTACCCAGTCCTCTATTATATATGTCGTCGTGTTAACATAGTAGCTGGAGCCATACCTACTGTAAACCGGGAGACTCGGCGTTGTCATGGAGACTATTAGTGATATATCCTGCCTATCCAATGGTGAACCCGTGTTGGCCCACGACAACGTGTATGAGAATGTATAGTACGGCGGGTAGTAGCCGGTATAGCCTACCGGGGACACTGCGAATACCCTTATGCTCTGTGATTGACTACTGAGAGCTGGGTACGATGATACATCAGCCACAGCACTTGACTCGGTCACAGGGTATGGGAACCTTACCCTCAGTGTTGCAGTGCCTGATGCCGGCATGGACACTGATGGTAGTCTCTGCAGTATAGTTACTGGTGTAACTGTTAAAGTAAATTTCTCAAGATTAGTGCTTGAATCAAATAATACTGTTCTAACGATTATAGTGTATATTCCTAGAGTGGGCTTCTTAGACGGGTATAATCCATACCTGTAGGAGGTGCTTGGGAATATTATCGTTGATGAGTTACCGCCAGCCCCGCCTGTAGCATGCCACATGAATATACCGCTACCCCTGTGTAAATGCCATGACACGGATTCACCGAGGAAGAAGCCGGCGAATAATCCATTCGGTCCAAGCGTGTAGGCTACTAGTGATGTGTTGGGTAGGCTCCAGCTAGCTGTTACCTGTAAGTACGCTATGCTTGGACTACTTACGTTAATATAGAAGAACCTCCAGTCACCGGCCTCATACCTCCATCCCCAATCGTTCTCGCCTCTCAAGTGTGATGTGGGCATCGGGGAACTAACATCATTTAATGGGTTCAGTGTGGTCTGGATACCGGGTGTCAGTGAAGCAACGACCGTGTAGGTTAGAGGCACGTAGTATATCTGCTGTATTGATCCATGGTTGACCACTACCTTGATATATGACTGGTATACTGTTGGAACAGTTGATGAAGTCGTCGATATGGTACCATATAATGTGATGTTCCTGCCCGGATTAACGGTGAAGATAGTGGTTGGTAGGGTTATCGAGGTGTCTGGGACAACCTTATAGTATGTGATAGTTACTGGTATTGTTATGTTGACTAACTCGTAGAAGCCCTTGCTTGTATCAGTGTCGTTCCATAATCTACACCTTACGACTAGCTTGGCATCACCGTAGTAGGATGCGAAGGTATTCAGCCAGTACAATGGGGCAGCTATCTGTAACCTATTGTATGATGAAGTGTGGAGCCCGTAGTTGACGTAGGCTACCTCACCAACCTGTAATGGGTTATTGGGGCGGGTTGGATCATATGGGTAACCGTTTCTATCTGTATCATTCACCCATATGTATGCATATACGAGTGCATCGTAGTCAGGTATGTAGTCCCCGTCTCCATCAAAGTACTTGAAGGGCATGTTCACCTCAACGCTCATTAATGCTGCATCACTTGGTATGTCTTCCCTGTTCAGTATTAAGTAGGATGAATAATCACCCATTCCTCTCAGTAAACTCAATGTTAAATTATATGTTTTCACACTTGAAGCCGCGAATTTAACGCTTGACAGGGACACCTGTATTGGCGTCTGTGTTGGGTTAACTATTGATATATCGAATACCCTTGATAATCCACGCGGTATATCCGGGACGTATACACCGTAGTGACCCAGGGTACTCCACGATGATGGTATAGATGGATTGCTTGGGAATATTACCACCCCATACCACTGGAGCAGGCTTACTGGTATGTAGTCCCTCCAGTAGTAGAACCAGAGCTCTGAGAGCTTGCTGGAGACACCACTGTAGTAGCTCTTAGAATATATCAATGGTTCACTGTTCTCCAGAATACTTGAAACAGCCCTGTACACGTTGACTCTCCCAGCACCCTGATCTAGTGGCGGGTAGTTCAGGTAGTCGGCTGTATTCATCAGTATTTGTTTAATCGTGAATGGATCAGTGTATCTACCTTGCTCACCATACTTCTGGATCAACGCGCTTAGTATCAATGCCACCGATCCAGCGGTTAATGGTGTAGCATAGCTTGTACCACTGAACACCGTGAACTTGGTACTGTTCCAGCCTATAACGCTAGCTGTAAACCCGTAGGCTCCAACATTGACTACATCGGGCTTCAAGTAGCCTGCTGGGGTAGGTCCCCTAGCTGCCCAGCTTATTATCTGATCCCATGTTATATCAGCATAGCCGTATAAGAGATAGTGTGGCCACCATGAGGTAGAGGCACCAACGGTTATCACACCGGCCGCGGAACCAGGCGATGTCACAGTACCGTATCCGCCGCCACCGTTGCCGGCTGCCTGAACTATTATTATACCCGGGTACGAAGGATCTAGGAAGCCGGGTGTAACTAGGCCGTTCTCCAGCATAGAGGTGAAGTCGTAACCGGAGCCTGAGATATCATATATGAACGAGCTTATACCCCAGCTATTGCTTATTATATCGGCCCTCCTGCTTCCAGTATAGTAGAGTAGGCCAGTTGATGGATCGCTATCGAATCCGGCTGCCCACATCATGCCTAGCTCTGTGTTACCCGAGTAGAGGGCTTTGACACCTATTATCTTAGTGCCTGGGGCTATGCCCTGTAGTAATCCACCATATAATACGTCATTGCCTCCAATAGCTGAGGCACAAGCTGTTCCATGCCCGTTGAAATCATAGAATATACTCAGGTATCTGCCCTTCAAGTCCCAGCCTGGCAGGAACCTGCCTGAACCGAACCACCACCCGAGATCATAGAAGAATCCACCGGCCACTCCAAAGCTGTAGCTCGGGTTAGCCGGGTTCGGGGACACTAGTATCCTGTCCCCGTAGTAGGATGCCCTCATATCGACACTATCAGTGAATACCCTGTTATTGTTGAAGTCTACATATAGCTCGGTGTAAACGCCGGGATCTACCGGATCTGCCAGCACTAAGAACCTGACCACCGGTTTTGAAGCACCGACTAGGCTTAGATATGTTAATCCAACCATGTATACGCCGCTTGCTGAGGTTATACCTGTTACATCAAGTGTTATGTCTGCAGTGACTGGTATGTCAAGCTGTGAAGGCGTTATAACATGAAATACTGTGCCATTCGGTATTGTTATTAATCCATTGGTGGCCGTGAAACCATTGAATAATATCACCTGCGATTCATCCGCGTCTAGAACCAGTGGCTCCGTGATATTCACCAGCCCGCCATCCAGATCATAGTATTGTCCCTCATAGTAGGTCAGTTTATCACGTAGATTCGGGTGGCCGTAGTCCACACCGGTATCAACTACTGCAACTATCACGCCTTCACCGTTCAACCCATATTTTTCTTCAACGGTATCAACACCTGTTATCTGTCTTACAAACATTGTGTCTACCTCAGGTATCTCCTTGACTGGTGCTGTGTCAACGCTCTTCTCATCGATCTTCATGTTCATCAGCGTCAATGCTGGCTTCACCAGTACGTTGCTTAGCACTACTCCTCCAGCGTTCTGGAATATGTTCGTAACAAGCTCTTTAGGTCCAAATACTTTAAATACATAGTTTCCAAGCTTATCCCTGATCAGCCTTGAAGAGGCAAGGTTAAGCTCTGCACCATTGTATGTAAACTTTGTGTTCTGTAGCCTATTATATAGGTCTTCCACGGTGTTGAGCGGGGTGGATTTATCTATTACTACCACCAGCGATACATAGTCGCCGTCGACCCTGTTAATGATATCCGTGACCCTCTTAACATTCTCCACCTTAAGTGGTGTGGCGGCTGCTAGGGACACTCCTGAGAACAATACTGCTAGTATTATTGTTAATACAAATAATACATGATATATCTTATGAGACCCCATTTTACACACCTAGCAATTTGAAATAGATGCGTCCGGAATATATAAGTTTTTCCTAATGGCATATAGGTGGGGGAGTGTTTTACAATTGAAAGCCCCGTCTTTTAGGGTGGGGTTGGAGATTTACGGGTTTTGTTTTCTCTTGTGTTTCTTGATGAGTCTTTAGTGTTTACGAGCCTCAGCTATATTCGAGGCGGTGATCACTGGAAACCATAGCCCCGCGTTAAGCTGGGTAGGGGTAATGCGCCCGAGACCGGGCGCGGGGCTAAACCAGGTAAGAGCCTGGAATGAAGCCCCAAACCACCCCGCAAAACCCCATCCTTTAGGGCGGGAAGGAGGTCAGTTTTTATCTTTCCCAGTAATAATTTAACATGGTTGCTTGGTGAATCCAATGTCAAGGGAGATTAGAAGGAGATTTGTGCCGATCTCTGATGAAATCATACAGGAGGCGCTTGATGTTGCTGAGAGGTATGGTATGCCTTACAGTGCGATCATAGAGAAGTCTCTCGAGGGATTATTGAAGATAATGAAGTATAAGTCATCCATACTGGAGAGCATAGTCCTCGTCGATGCGGTGGATGATTTAAGAAGGCTTGGACTAGTATTCCTGCCCATGAGTATAGCGAGGAAGATCCTAGATGACCTCGATGAAGCCTTATTTAATCAGTTGCTAGAGGAGTTATCGAGGTCATCTAGGTGGTTTGGTGAGCTAAGCAGGGTTAAACGGGGTAGTTCCCCGAGGGAGTTCCAGACCTCTCTATCCCTCTGGATGCCGATGACAACTATCGATGTGGTGAAGGAGAGTGAAGAGGTATATAGGTTCGTGATCTCCATAGCTGATGCATCACCCAGGTTAATGCGCGTGCTTGAAAAAATATTGAGTAGTATGGCAGCCGGCTACGATCTTAAAATACTTGATCTAACAGTAAACATCAATACTGTGGTTGTGAAGGTGACCGGGTTCCTTGAGAAAGAGTAGGAAGACCATCGGCATCGACGCGGAATATATTGAAGCGCTTAAGGAGGTGGCGAGGAAGAGGGGGACCAGTATATCAGGCTATATGAGGCAACTAATAGATGAAGCATTGAAAATAGAGTCAATGGGCTACTATGCTCCCAGGGCTTTAATGGAGAGGTGGGTAGAGCTCATCTTATCAAAAGTTGGATTCGCATATATGCACGTGGATATATTGGAGCTTGAGGACCTTGAGGAGATAGAGAGGAGAGGGGAGATACTTGGCTCAACGATAGCTGAGTTAGGTGTGGATTCAATGAAGATCATAGAGTTGCTGGGATTAAGTAGTGGTGTGGGTATTTCGCAGGGTTCCTCGATAATTCTACTACCGCAGAGTAGTAGGGTGAAGACTAAGATGTTTCACTTGATCAAGGGGTTGGCTAAGGGCTCAGGCCTTGTAATTTCCTCTAGCGGGAGCCTAGTAATAATATCTCCACCTAGGAAAACAATAATCTAACACCTTGTCAATGCAACTACACAGAGGGAATATTTCCCAGTACAACCAGGGGGTTCAGGTCTTATATAGGTTTATTTAAATTGGTTTCATCACTTCATCCTTGTTCCCCTGTATCCTGCTTGGGCTTGCATACGGCTTAGGGGCGTTCACAGGTACCCTACATCTTGAATTAAGGAATTTAAGGAAGAGATTCATACATGCCACCCCACCCCTGTCTCCGGTGAGCCCGTGCTCCGGGTACTTGAGGATCCTGTGGTCTTCTCGAATCAGCCTCGCCCCCTTATCCCGGGTGTTTCG
>NZ_JBMFMW010000016.1:0-17016 GCF_049970475.1 Desulfurococcus sp. | reverse complement strand
AGGACGCCGGCCCCCCAAGCCGGAGATCCCGGGTTCAAATCCCGGCCGCCGCACTCCCCTTTTAAATACCTTTAATTATTGAAAACGCTGGAAACAACATTAGATTCAACTAACGCCGGATACGGGCTCCTACCTGTAGGCTATTGCAAATTTGTAGATAACTTAGATACTTGGAGCATTATGGGCGAGCACTATCTAGGTACAACTGAGTTTGCTAGAATTCTTGATGTGTCTAGGGTTACTGTGATTAAGTGGATTAAGAGTGGTAGGATTACTGTTTATAATGTTAACGGTAGGTGGAGGATCCCGTATAGTGAGGTCGAGAGAGTTCTCAAATGTGTTCAAAGGATTAAGCGTGTAGCGATATACGCTAGAGTATCTAGCAGTACACAGAGGAGTGATCTCTCGATAAACAGGTTGAAGCCCTCAAGCTCTGGGTCAGTAAGAATATTCCTCAAGCAGAGTACATAGTCGTCAGCGATAGTGGTTATCGACAATGTTCACAAGGGTAAGAAGAGGCTGGTTGAGAAAACCAAGAAAAATAATTTGAAGCATAGACTGCACCAGTGGAGTATTGTAAGACTCGTAGAGGTTTTAAACAGTGAGCCAGTACATGTTGTAGAGGTTTCAGAAGCATACCTGGCATCAAGAGACCCGTTCACAGGCAAACCCATAGCAAGATACACCCCCTCTGTGATCCGCATTGCGGTGAGAGGGTGGAAGAGGGTGAAAGTAGCTAAAGTCCTATTGAGACTAGCTAGGCTAGGTAATGGATTAACCCTAGATAGAGACGTTATTTGGAGCTATTAACACCGGGTTAAGATATTTCTCCTCAGATGGGAGCCCCGTGGCGTTGGGCTCGACCGAGCCCCATGCAGTCTAGGTGAAGCAAGTGAGCCCAGGCCAGGGGCTAACCCCGCTAACGGAACTACAAATATTAAGAAGTATTTAAAACCACCATTAGCGGGAAACGCAACTATGAATGGGACCACCATTGCCAGCAGGTCAACCATCGTGTTCTTGACTGTAGAATATTTTCTTTCACCCTGTAATACACCGGGTTATTAAGTTAGTAATATGCCGGTTCCTGGAGTCCTATCCTACCTAATAGAGTAACTCTTTGAAGTCGATAAATAACAGTTTAATAGTGGTAATATGAGTCCTGTGGTGTCTGCTAGATCGTTCAGGAAATCTGCTTCAACACTGAGAAAGCCCGGGCTTGACGCTGTTAGCAGGAGAAGGAGTATTAAGGCAGTATTCGATGGCAAGCTTAGCTCAACTTAGCCTTAGCAGGATTCAATCCCTAAATTTCATCCAGCTTTGAGTATTCTGCGTAGAAAAACTTTAAACTTTAAGAGATTACCCCACGTATTTCTCTTTCAAATATTTCACTAGTGGTTCTACCGAGTATTCCTCCCCGAAGACCATTCTGAGAAGCTCTTTAGGTGGGTATGTCCTACCGTACCTGTGAATCATATTTTTCAACCATTCTCTTATAGACTCGAATTCTCCCCGAGAGATCTTCTCGGATAATTTCAGTTTTCTCTCAATATGGTACCTAAGCTGGGCTGCTATAATGTTTCCTAGAGTGTATGTTGGGAAGTAGCCTATCGAGCCCATACTCCAGTGAACATCCTGTAGAACTCCTTCACTGTAAGTCTTAGGTTTAACGCCAACCAGCTCCTCCATCAGGCTGTTCCATAGTTCAGGCAGGTCACCGGCTTTAACTGAGCCTTCGATCATCAGCTTCTCAAGCCTGGCTCTCAATACTATGTGGAGGTTGTATGTGACTTCATCAGCCTCTGTGCGTATGAGGCTTGGTCTAACAGTATTGAAGTATAAGTAGACTTCCTCAGGCGTGAATCTGCCTACCGACGGGAGATTCTTTCTTAATATAGGATATATGAGCTCTACGAATTCACGGCTCCTACCGATTACATTCTCCCAGAAACGGCTCTGCCCCTCATGAACGCCTAAGCTCGCGCCTTCGGCTAGGGGAGTGTATTTCAAGCCTGGATCGATCTGCAACTCGTAGAGAGCATGGCCAAACTCATGTATAGTGCTCAACAGGCTCCTCTTGAAGTCGAACCCTTCATACCTCGTTGTAATTCTGACATCGTCTAAGCCGATGGATATTGTGAAGGGGTGTGCTGAGACATCAAGCCTAGACCTCTCGCCAATAGGAAAGCCCACAATCTTCAGGACCTCTAAATTGACCCGCTCCATCCAGTCTCTCTCATACCGTTCATCTTCCAATGGGTGTTTCTGAGGGAATCTGCCCTCATGCACGACACTACTCAGCAAGGCTTTCAGCTCTTTAGCCAGGGGCTCTAAAATTCTATCCACGTCTCGCGTGGTCAAACCCTCCTCGTATAAATCCAGCAGAGCATCGTATGGGTGCTCCTTCCAGCCCAAGTAATCCGCTTTCTCTCTCGTGAGCTTGATTATTTTATCTAGGTAGGGCTTGAACTTCTCATAGTCGTTTGCTTCTTTAGCCATCCTCCAGGCATGCATCGCCTCCTGAGTCGTCTTCTCTAGTTCAGCTAAGAGTCTTGGAGGTATCGCCTTCATAATCCTTATCTCACGCTGGAGTACTCGAACAACACCCTTCTCATAATCATTCAACCCCTCTAAGCCACTCGCTTTATCGACGAGCTGTACAAACTCGGGTTTGAGTATTAACTGCTGGGCAAGAAGGCTGAGCTCGGCTCTGGCAATGGCCCTCTCTTCCACTCCTGCCTTAGGCATATAGGTCTCGCTATCCCAGCCCATTAGAGATAATGCATGACCGATGGACCATATCTGCCTATACCTTTCAATTATCTCCTTCACGATCTCGTTTTGGAAGTACATAGCCATAACCACATTATCTTAAACGTGCCCCAACTTATATTCTTAATCCTTAAACAAAAATATAGAGTAAGGAAGGAATAATCGGATTCCAGCCTGTTGCGGGTTCTGAATCCTTTCTGAATTCTTGTAAATATTTTGGACGTGTTTTTATCTTCTTGGTGTCTTGTTTCCAAACGGGTTCCAAATGTTTGGAAACAGCCGGTCTCCTCCCAGTCCTAAAGGAGCTTATTAGCATTATAACTGGAAGCTCCTTCATAAGGATGTCTCTATATCTACTTTTTAATTAGTGTCGGGATCAATGTTGTATATGGTGATGTGATTGCTTGATAAGGTGATCGCTAGAATAGATTCTATGCGGGATGAAATGGCCAGGACTCTCTCCGAGTTGATCAGTATACCGGCCATCGGGCCTGATAATGGTGGTGAAGGCGAGTACGATAAGGCTGCTAGATTGCTTGATATAATCAAGGACTGGGGCTTTACAAAGATAGAGAGGTATGATGCTCCTGATCCCCGTGTTAAACACGGTGTAAGACCCAATATTCTAGCATACTATGAGGGCAGCGATCCCAATGCGTCTAGGCTCTGGATACTTAGTCATCTCGACGTTGTTCCTCCAGGCGATTTATCCAAGTGGACTGTTACTAAGCCGTTTGAACCCGTTATCAGAGACGGTAAGGTTTATGGTAGAGGCAGTGAGGATAATGGGCAGGCAATTGTTTCATCCCTTTACGCTGTAAAAGCCCTCATGGAGCTAGGCGTGAAACCTAGAAGAACAGTGGTGTTAGCCTTCGTCAGCGATGAGGAGACTGGAAGCAAGTATGGCCTGGGATACCTGGTGGAAAAGCATAGGGAGTTGTTCAGGGACAATGATCTCGTCCTGGTACCCGATGCAGGTGTACCCGATGGCTCCTTCATAGAGATAGCAGAGAAGAGCATCCTATGGGTTAAAATAAGGATTACTGGTGCACAGACGCATGCTAGTACCCCGCACAGGGGTATTAATGCCCATGCTGTTGCATCGAGGATCACAAGCAACCTGTACAGGTACCTATATAAAAAATACTCGGAGAGAGACGAGCTCTTCGATCCACCGCTCAGCACTTTTGAGCCGACTATGACGTTCAACCCAAGTAACGCGCCGAACATTATACCTGGAGAATATGGTGTTGTATTTGACTGCAGGATACTCCCTAAGTACAGTATAGATGATGTATTAAGAGATATGAAAAATACTTGTAAAAACACGATACGCAGATTCAAGGGTCTAGCTAGTGGAAAGCCAGGTTTCAATATAGAGGTTCTCCAAAGGCTTGATGCCCCAGCTCCCACGCCAAAGGATAGCGAGATAGTGAGGCTACTTGAAAGAGCTTTAAGGGAGGTAAGGGGGATTCAGCCACGTGTAGGAGGTATTGGTGGAGGAACAGTTGCAGCGCTCTTTAGGAAAATCGGGTTACCTGCGGCTGTGTGGAGCACTATTGATGAAATGGCTCATCAGCCAAACGAGTATGCTAAAATAGATAACCTAGTCAATGATGCCAAGGTAATGGCTGCTCTGATGTTGTATTGATCACCAGCCCGGTTTAAACCTAAACCCGGTCTCCCTAATCAAATCATTTTCCAGGTGCTTCCTAGTTTCGAGTGAGAGCCCAATCTTTTTGAGGGCTAAGAAGGGACAGGGCTTGATAGATTTATGTATGCAATGGTGTATTGGAAACATTTATATATTCCCCATATTTTTAGTTAGACCTGACTAACGTTAGGTTTGGTGAATATAATGCCAGGCAGTTTACCCGTGGAGGCGCTACCAGCTTTAACTGTTTACTTATTGATAGGTGGCTCTTTCACGCTCATATTATTTAAGGCTTTAAAGGTGAGGGCATCTATTCTACGTGTTTACAGTGGTTTGTACCTTGTTTTCGCGGCTGCTTCAGCGTTGCTAATATATCTCGAGGCAAGGAGAGGCGTTTTAATCTATGTCGTTGGAGGCTTTCCCTCATTGATAGGCATAGCTTACGAGGTTGACTTGTTCTCTGCATCGATGGGATTAATCATAGCTGTACTCTCACTGGCTATGTACCCGCTTCTAGGCATCCTTGACTTGAATCTCAACGAGTACACTATGTCTCTCTACCTGGGTCTGGTTGCAGGGCTCCTTGGTGTAACTTATACGGGCGACTTATTCAACTCATTCGTCATGCTGGAGGTCTTCACCATATCTATGCTTGGATTGATTGCGGCAAGCAATACTGTTAGAGCCTACAAAGCAGCATTAAGGTATGGGTTGCTGGCATTTGTAACGGGCCTTATTTACTTCCTCGGGGCTACTTTAATGTATTTTGCTGTTGGAGCATTAAACATGGGTTATATAGCTACATGGAACACCCGGCTCTTTATACTGGGTAAAGCCATATATGCCTCTCTACCTCTTGAAAGCGTTATACTATTCATACTTATACTCATGACATGGAGCCTTATCGCTGAGGAAGCTCTAGTACCTCTACATTTCTGGCTTCCCGAAGCCTATAGCGTGGCTTCTCCAGCTATAGCCGGCCTACTAGCCGGGGTTGGTGAGGCAGTTGGCTATTACTTGCTGCTGAGGCTTTACTATACATTGTACTCGGCGATCCCGGAGCCCGTGGCCTTAATGCTCAGGGTTCTTGGAATGATCACAATAATTGTCGGTGGATTCGGCATCTTATACTCGGATAGATTGCTCAGTATAATATCGTATAGTGTAATACTTGATTCCGGATATATAGCGATAGCAGCATCTCTGGGTCCATCGGGTGTTCCAGTAGTATTAGCATATGTTGTAGCTCACGCTGTTGTGAAACCGCTTCTCTTCATTACTAGTGGATGGGCGGTCTCCAACAGAGGCGGTGATAAACTAGGTGATTTACAGGGAGTCTTCAGGGGAAGCAGAATAATGCAGCTTGGATTTGTGACGGGTGCTGTGGCAGTTATAGGTATACCTCCAACGGTATTGTTCTCAGCAAAGCTGGAGCTCTACATCAACTTATTTAATGCAATGGGCACTGATCCATCACTCCTATTATTACTGATTGTGGCCCTATTGGGAAGCGGGCTAGCCTTAGCCGGCTTCATTAAGGCCGTGTCAGTGACTGTTCTCTCATATAGCGATAACATAGGGAAGCCCAGAGGGGTGGTTGAAGCCTACGTTTTAGTCTTCACGATAATAGTGGTTGCTCTTGGAGTCGCATATAGTATCATGGCCCAGGGATTCATTGAGCCCGCCTCTCAATCACTTATATACGAGAGGTTCAACTACGTTATGAAAGCCCTTTCAGCTATCGGGAGGTGAGTATGAAATGCTTGAGAGGATTGCTAGATGGGCTTACGCTAGAAGCCTCTGGATGATACACTACTGTTCGGCATGTGGAGCAGTAGAGTTCCCGCCATTAGTAATGGCGCCTCTTGACTGGGAGAGATATGGTTATATGCCAACCCCCTCACCACGTCAGAGCGATCTATATATAGGTATGGGTTATCTAACAAAGAAGACAGTCAAACTTGTTTTAAACATGTACAGGCAGATGCCGGAGCCCAAGCTTGTATTAGCCGGTTGCAACTGTACTTCAACAGGTGGACCATACTGGGATAGCTATGCGACATACAAGAGGCTCGATGACTTCATCGAGGTAGAGGGATGGGTACCTGGTTGTATGCCGATGCCCGATGATTATTTATCCATGATCGAGTATGTTAGGAAAGATCTCGGGAAGCGCCCGTTAAACGCTTACGTGTCTAAGATAAAACCAGATGCGTTCAAAAAGATAAGTGAATGGGAGGAGCTTGAGAAACAGTGGAGGAGAGAATACGAGGAGAAAATCAAGGAAGACTCATCTAAGCCCGTAAGCTACGAGTTCAAGGAGACCTACCCCTCATGCTACGAGAAAGACGAGAAATCAAAGATATGTAAGACTAGTGTAAACCCGGAGAAGATCAGGGATGCACTAATGGATTTAAAGAACAAGGGACATGTACTCTTCGTAAATATTAACACGGTAGATTATCCGGACAAGGGGGTCATCGAGGTATACTATGTACTCGAGAACCCCTCTGATGGATCACAGGTATGGGTAAAGACATATGCGAAGAGGGCTAGCCCCGAGATAGATTCAGTCCACGATATATTTCCGCTGGCCAAGTACATTGAGAGAGAAGTATACGAGTTCATGGGGGTAGTATTCAGGAATAATCCCGAATTAAAGAAGTGGATCCTAGACGGTAACTGGGAGGGGCCGCCCCCATTAAGGAAAGATGTTGACACAGCTGGTTTCGTTGTGAAAACAATGTATGGAGGGTATAAGTATGGCAGGTAAAGGTAGACTCGTAGAGATCTACTTTGGTCCGCAGCACCCCGGTGCACCGGGTAATATAGCATTTAAACTAACACTTGACGGTGAAAGAGTAGTCAACGTGGAGACTATACCTGGCTTCCTTCACCGTGGATTCGAGAAAATGATGGAGAATAGAACCTGGGAGATGAATGTTGTTCTAAGCTACAGATTCTGCGTTGAAGATCCCGATCCCCTTGAAATAGCCTACGCTATGGCTGTTGAGAAAATACATGGGGTTGAAATACCTGAGAACGCTAAATATATCCGCATGATACAAGCAGAGTTCTCCAGGATTGCATCCCATCTCTTCTGGTCTCACTTCATAGGTGGAAGCACCGGATTGAGGACACCTGCTTACTGGGCTCTAGTAGCGCGTGAAGAGATATTAAAGTGGTTTGCCAGGTTCGCTGGACACAGGGTCTACCATAATATCAGTGTACCCGGTGGAGTAAGATATCCACTTCCAAAATCCTTTGTAGAAGATACCCTTAGATTAACGAACTTCGTCGAGGAGAAAGTGAGAGATGTTGAGGCAGCACTTTTAAAGAATAATATATTCCGTGATAGAACTAGAGGCGTTGGCAGGTTAAGCAGTAAGGAGGCATTAGAGCTAGGGGTCACAGGACCGGTGCTAAGGGCAGCCGGGTTACCTTACGACCTGAGAAAGGTTACACCATATCTGAACTACGACAAGATACAGTTTGAGGTACCCATAGTACAGAATGGCGATGCATATGATAGAAGTGTCCTGAGGTTCCGTGAGATATATGAGAGTCTGAAAATAATACGTGAGAGCGTTAAAAGAATTGATCCCGAGGGAGGTTTACGCGTTAAACTACCTTTAACTGCTCCACCAGGCGAGGGCATTGCAAGGGTCGAATCAGCTAGAGGAGAATATATGATACACATTATAAGCACCGGGGGGAGAAAACCCTACAGGGTCAGGTTGAAGAGTATGTCGTTACCATTGATGACCACCGTGGTAGAATATATAGTGAAACGCGACGAGGTCACAATAGCAGACTTCCCCATTCTACTCGCGTCACTGGATCCATGTGCACCAGATATTGACAGGTGATAGTGAATGGTTGTAGCCTCGATCTCAAACTCGCTTAAATACCTTTTAAGGAAGCCGTATACGAGGCAGGTTCCCAGAATAGATAAACCGTTTAAGACTCCGGTGACTAGGGGTAGTCATGTACTAGATATGTTAAAGTGTACCGGGTGCTCAATGTGTCAGCAGGTGTGCCCCGCTAATGCTATAGACATGGTTACGGCTGATGGCGATTACCCACAGAATCCACGCAAGAGGTTTCCAAGAATTGATCTCCATAAATGCACATTCTGCGGCCTATGTGTAGAGTATTGCCCATTTAACGCGTTATCGATGACTACTGCTACAGGTTACGAGTTATTCACAGTGGATAAATCAACCCTGTTGAGGCAGCCAATCGAGTTAAAGCTATTGTCAAATGCGAGTATAACCATTACTAAGTCTTACTTCACTCTACCATATAGTAAATCCTATCAACAAGGATCCGGAGATAAGGAGGTGTCGTAGAATGGTTGAATATGGGCTTTTAGAGTTGTTTCTACCATTCATGGCAGGCTTATTTACTACTGCAATGATAATATATTCAGCCAGGGTTCTGACATCGAAGACTCTACCAGACGCTGTTCTAGCTGTGGATGCCTTATCAGTGGATCTAGTGGTGATCCTAGCCATAATAGCGCTATACTACAGGTCGCCACTACTTCTCATAGGTGTAATACCGTTGGCGGCATGGATTTTCCTGCTTGATCTAATTATAGCCAGATACCTATTGAAGAGGTGAATGGATAATGATTGACTTGATCCTGTTCTACATAGGGCTGGGTCTCACAATAATTGGAGGAGTACTCGATATAATAGCGTCAATTGGCTTCTTTAGATTGAAGGACTTCTATATGAGGCTACATGCTGCAACAGTAGGCACTATTGGTGGTGGCTTCTACCCATTGATAGGGCTTGCCATTATAGCTTTGTCACTAGATGTAGACATATATTTCAAGGCATACATGTCTGGAGTCTGCCTAATAGCAGCAGTACTGATAGCTCTTGGAACCCCGGCTGGCTCCCATATCCTGGCTAGGGCAGCCTATCATAGTGGGGAAGCCAAGCCAATTATTACTGTTGATAGATTAAGGGAGGATAAGGGGGGTGACGGGGAGTGATATTTCTCGCAGTCATTAGTCTAACATTAGCATTCATTGCTACACTGGCTGTGTTGAGGGAAAGGGATGTTTTGAAAGCCGTTGTCTACTCTAGTATAGAGTCGGTGTTTTACGCAGTGGCATTATCATACTTCCTTGCACCGGATCTCCTTATAGCATACATCGCCATAGGGCTTGGAGTAAACAGTGTACTGTTTGTATATGTGTTAAGCAAGGGTGAGAGATATGAGGAATAACTATGCATCCATAATAATACCTGTTATTCTATCTATATTGGTAATAGTGGTATTAGTGTATACAGGGCTCGCCAGCTATGATGCACAGATTCTAACCGGGTTAGCCCAGATATATCTAGGTAACGTAGTGTATCCAGGCTCACCGTGGACCTCTATTAGCACCGAAGTGGTAACTAGTGTTATATGGGATCAGAGAGGCTTCGACACGTATTTTGAGACAAGCGTATTATTCCTGGCAATAGTGAGCTCTATGCTTGTTTTGGAGAAAACCAGTATACGTGGGGGAACCTCGGCAAAGGAGATGACTATTATAGTGAGGACCGTGTCAATGTTTGTCGTGCTAATCATAGTGGCGGTCAGTGTATCGATAGCACTGCATGGTCATTTAACGCCTGGCGGAGGCTTCCAGGGCGGCAGCATCTTCGTCATTGCACCGCTTGTAATGCTATTAGTCTTTGGAAGCAGTGTACTCGAGGAGAAGGGATTCACCAATCGTAAGCTACTTGGAGTTAGGTCTCTAGCGGTGTCACTTATATTTCTGCTTGGCCTGGTCCCGGTCATCTATAGTTTACTGGGCTCCGTAAACGCGTATCTCTTCCAGAACCTCTATAAGCCGGGATCGCTGTTCAGCTTCCCCGCGGTAATACAAACCCCGTTTGGACAGGTACTTCTATCCGGTGTACTATTCTGGCTTAACCTATTTGAGTTCCTAGCTGTTTCAACTGGTTTCACTCTAGCATTAATGTATTTAACCAAGGTCTTCGAGGGTGATGCTGTGTGAGCCTTGAAACATATATATGGTACTACATGGTGGCTGTAATAGTGTTAACAATATCTTATTCTCTATACGGTATTGTGACGAGGAGCCACATAGTTAAGAAAATGATCTTCATTACGATACTTTCAGACGCTGTCTACGTCTTACTAGTCTTCATGGGATACAGGATTAATGCATCCATGCCTCCAGTATATCCAGGTGGAACACTGTTGAACCCCAATCTACCTGGGTCCCCTGGTGATATAGAGTCATTTATCAGTAGGTCTGTTGATCCAGTGCCTCAGGTTCTTATAGTTACAGGTATAGTAATAGGTCTAGCTCAGCTCATTTTTCTCTCTTCCATATCATTGAAAATCGCTAAGGCTACTGGCACGCTTAATATTAAGCGTTTAGAGGTGGAGGAGAATGAATAAGTCATCTATTCTGTTGGCTTTATTACTTAGTATAGTAGTCTACCTGGTCTATACAGGGGTATTCGATGTTGTCGAGTTAACATTAGCCATTGTAATCGGCTTGGTTATTGCATATATATTCAAGATGGAACTCACCACCGGGTTGAGAGGGGTATCTATTAGAAGAATCATGCTTGGAGTATACTACTTGATCAAATACTTCACCATCATAGAGGCCAAGGCGCACTGGAGTGTAGTAAAGGTCATCCTCTCCAGGAACATTGATGTACAGCCAGCAATAGTTAGAGTTCCATACAGGGTATCAAGTGATTACGGTGTGGTCTTTATAGCGAACAGTATAACCAATACCCCTGGAACAGTAGTCGTTGACCTGGATCAAGAGAAGAAGGTCTACTATGTACACTGGTTGACACCCACAGATATAAGCGATGAGGGTGCTTATAGGGAGGTCTCCTCTGAGTTCGAGAAATACCTCAGCAGGATATTCGGGTGAGGTGGTCCAGGTGGATATACAGGCATTCCTACTACTCATACTGCTTCAAACAGTTTTTACGAGTTTCATAGTATATATTGTATTTTATGTCTTCTTCCAGAAGGCAATAGCTAGCAGAGTACCTAGCCTCCGTGATGAAGTCACCGAGCTACCTGTAATGGGGGGATTCATAGTAGATAAAGTGGAGGTGCCTTCTATTACGGAGATAGTTGTCGATATATTGAAGAGGGCTTGGGGACGTGGTAGTAAGGTGCTGGAGAGGAGTATTGCATCGTATTTATCGGACTGGTACTTCATAGGGCTTCTACTACTAATCGCATTAGTTGTTGTGTTGCTTATACTTGGGTGATCGATATGATGGATCCAATAATATTCCTTATACAAGCCCTCATATATCCAGGCCTATTATTCGCAATAGCATTCATAATATTTACACAGTGGCTCAGTAGAAAAATCACCGCCAGGATACAGTATAGAAGAGGGCCGGTTTACGTTGGTCCAGCTGGACTACTTCAACCATTAGCTGATTTATTGAAGCTTGTAATGAAGAAGGACCTGGTCAACAAATATAGTTTAAGAGCAAGCCCGCTTATCGTGATATCCATTGTAATAGGTGCATTGATAACGGTGTTCTCGGTAACACCAATCGCGATAAAACCCTTATACGCCGATTTCGATATAATTATACTGTTATACCTGTTACTATTAATACCGTTCGGACTAGCCTATCTAGCCGTAGCTCATCCAAACCCGTATACTGTAATAGGTGCTGGACGCTACATAGCATTATTATTCTCTAGTGAACCAGCCTACGCTATCTCGATGCTTGTACCAGTAATAATCGCATCGAGATACTTTAATGCAGGATATTCGCTCTACCCTACATCACTGGTATCTCCCCAGCTCTGGACTATTAACCCATTGAAAACGCTCTCAATGGTATTGGCATCTATTGCGGGTTTCCTAGGGTTGATGAGTATATTAATGATTAAACCCTTCGATACCCCGGAGGCTGAGTCGGAGCTATACTGGGGTATATTCACTGAGTTAGGAGGCCCTAGGCTAGCTCTTGGATTCTTCGCTAAGTTTGCTGAGAAAATAGTCTACCCATTAATATACGTACTGCTCTTCCTTGGAGGAGCCTGGCCGTTCAACGGTGACTGGATACTGGGAACGCTTGTAATACTGGTTAAGACGACAATAGTATTTGCTGTGTTAACAATAATCGATGCCTCGCTGCCACGTTACAAGCCTGAGCAAGCAGTGAGATATCTATGGAAATACCTCTATCCATTATCAATAATATCCCTTATCTTAGCGCTAGCCCCTTGAAAAGACTAATAGTGAAACAAAGACTTCCGGGGACTTGAGTTTTTACTGGACCCGTGGTCATGGTGGATTATTGAAAAACCATGATAGGTCTGCTGGTCTTCTTCTCCTAATGCCACCATCCACTAGTGCATGAGCTATTATTGGTAAAGCTATTGTAGCATCAACGTAGACTACTTTCTTTTTAGCCTTAGGCGACACCTTGCCCCAGCTCACGGCTTCCTCTAGGGTTGCACCGCTGAGTCCTCCCCACTGTGGTGCATCGGTTGTGAACTGTACAACATACTCTAGGCTCTTGTAATAATCATGTTTGCCTTCCTCGTACTCTCCTATCAAGGTTTGAGCTACTGTTACAAGGTTTACATAGTCCTTTGGTACTCCTCCCCCAATATATATTGCTGAGAGCTTACTAGCCCTTCTACCTATCTCTACTATATGGTAGAAGTCTCTCACCATGTCCAGGATTATCCTGTGTCCCCTCCTATATGCTAGGAGAGCGCCCATACCGTAGCCGCTGTCAACTAGGGCTGGTGAGAACACGGGTACCTTGGCCCTGTATGCTGCAGCTACAATGCTGTTAATTCCTTTTTCATTCAGGTATTTCCCGAATTCGTGAAGGAACTCGGCTGTACTGTAGGTTTTTCCAGCTGGTAGGGTTTCAATAAATTCCTGTATTAGCTTCTCCATTTTCCTATAGTCCTCCTCGTTGGCAACGGTATCGTAGAATCTATCATACTTATATCTGAGGAGTTCTTCATCGTTGACGCAGGGATGTGTCTTATAGTATTTGAAGCCCATGGCTTCATAGATGTCTTCGCTTATTACAGCACCAGTCGAGACCACTACATCAACATATCTCTCCTCTACAAGCCACTTAATGATCCTCCACATACCTGCAGTACTCATGGATCCAGCGAGCCCTAGGAACACGAGGTTATCTTCATCGCTAAACATATCTATAAGGACACGGTATGCCTCGCCTAGACTCCTACCCTGGAACGCTGTATCAGCCATTTCAAGGAGAAGCTCATGTATGCTCCTACGCTTAACACTCAGGCTCTTAACCTCACCCATCACAAAGTACGGGGCACCCATGATCCACGCCTCCAATACAAGAATTACAAAATTATAAAATAAAAATAAAACATGTAGCTCAGACCGCTGAAAGACCCATCACCAACTCAGCATCTGGCGGTCACATCACGGCTTTAGTAACTTAAAGAACAAGATGCCGCCGCCGGGACTTGAACCCGGGACAACCGGATCTCCCCTGGGCAGACCTCGGTACGGACCCGTGAACCCGTATGAGTCCGGCGCTCTAACCAGGCTGAGCTACGGCGGCATCATTTAGTAAACATGGAAAAGCCAGGCTTATAAGCTTAAACAATACGAGCAATAAAAACACTTATAATCCCTAAACAACTTAAAGGATAATGCTGGATGGGAAGGGCCCGTCGCCTAGCCAGGATAGGGCGCCGGCCTCCTAAGCCGGAGGCCCGGGGTTCGAATCCCCGCGGGCCCGCCTTCCCTTTTCAGACACCTGATTAAAAACACTGATAGAGATCGTTCAATGTTCATAATTCCAGCTGGGTTCGGCTTCATAGAGCACTTACAGCTGAAAGCCCGCCATCCAGAGTGAGAGGGGATCAGATATAAGACCTTGAAATAATGTACTCGGAGCTTTGCTTTGAGTGATTGGCATGATGCATCCGCGGATAAGAGTATTCATTATCAATGCCCAGGGTCTACCATGATATATTTGCTCTCAGACTTCCTGGTTTTTATGTCTAGTGTAGTAGGGTTGCCGGAAGACTGGTATCTTGCGCTAAGGGATCTCGGGGGACAAACACTTTATCATAAACGGTGTCGATGCAGCAGAATACTTTATTTAGAGATGATCGGTGTTGAGAAATATGTTGGCTGAAGCAGTAAGCCTAGGGGAGGTTTCTAGGTACAACTACAATCATATTATGGAGAATGTAGAGGCTGTGAAGAACCGGCTTCTCCCTTCTAGAGGTTCCCCAACATACTCAAACAGGTGGTGCTCTAGGCTCAAGGTCTCGAAACCCGAGGAAACATACTCGGAGTACTGTGTTAGGGATAGCGAGTGTATCGTCATAGTAGGCGATAGAGATGTTGAATCCGAGTTGCGGAGCCTGAAACCCCGGTGTTCATGGGAGCAGCATAACCTATGCCTACCCATTGAAACAGTGAAGCACGCTACTACTCCAGGCCGCTTACAAAGCCTTAGGCATTAAAAAGAATCTCCCATACGAGATCTGGTTCTATAGGCTTGGATGCTATATTTGACCTTCGTTAAGAGGCTGGGAGGTTGAAATTATAGAAAAGCAATGAAGCATTTAAAAATATAGATTTAAAAGTATTCGAAGAATTCCTAGGAAGGCAGCATACTACTTCGAGCTCTTAAGCTGGTTAAGCCTATCTTCAATATACTTCAGGGTATCCTGTAGGTATGCCTTAAGGTTCTCTAGGTAAGCTATCTCAGCTTCTCTCGTCATAGTTGGGGTCGCCGAATACGGATACACTGGGGGTGCTCCTCTATACCCCCACCACAGGACCCATCCCGGCCTCATCCATGGAGGTAGATGGCTCCAGGGACCGTGGCCTGGCCAAGGGCTCCAGTAATCTCTCTGCCATCCCATTTGGAACACCTAATTTTGAAATATATTTCAAAGGTTTTTAAACTTAACTCTCTAAATAATTTATAGGCTCTAGGAAATCATTAGTCTAAGCAGGTATAATAGTTATGAACGGGTTTAAAGGCCACGGTTGTAGAAAGGGCTGGAGGGGCGGTAGACCCCCAGTTCCGAGAAGGGTTGAATTCTTTTACGGGAATATCGTTTTCATCCCTTCTACACTATACTCCCCGCATAGCGTGCTCAACGGTATAGTATTGTTCCACGACGAGCTAGAAGCGTTTAGACTAGCCTACCTAGAAGGGTTGAACGTTAGAGAAGCGTCTGCGAGAATGAATGTCTCGGAAGCAACATACTGGAGGATCCTTGATTCTGCTAGGAGGAAGATAGCTGAAGCACTGGCTTATACAAAACCAATCATTATCCTGCCGCAAGAGCCACCCCAGGAAACACCACCTGATATCGAAGGGGATGAGAAAAAATCTTAAAGGATTCGGAAAGAAGGTTTACCTTCTACTACCTGTTTATTGAGAAATGATTATGTGACCAGTGGAGATGAATGCTTATAGAGTAGTAAAGATAGATACTATGATGGGGGATAAGATTGCATCTTAAGGGTGAAATCATTACATGTATTGTTGTAGTGATTATTATAGCTTCCATAATGGCTTTAACTAACCCCTACCATGCCCAGGCATGGGGAGCACCCGGAGTTGAAGTGCTCTGGGTACAATACAGTAATCCCAGCAGCGGCAGTGACGGTCCTTATGTAACATGTCTTGCTAATGATTCATTAATAGTGGTTGGCTACGATTCTATGCCAGGTGGTAAACAATTCAGGATTGAGGCACGAGACCCGTGGACTGGACAGCTTAGAAATAACTGGACATATAACCCGGGCTACGGATACGAGGGATTATGGGATTGTGATGTAATGGGGGGCTACATCTATTCTGTAGGCTACGGATACCCTAGCTACGTTTTGAGAGTTGACCCAGGTTTAACGAGCTATGTGATCGAGAAAGTGGGGGGATGGGCTACATCTATTACTAGTTATAATGGCTATCTCTACGTAGGGGGATTTGACTGGATTGCGGGCAACCAGGTTTTCCGTGTGGAGAAGCTTAACGCAGACCTCAATACGGTTGACACATATATCTCGCAGGGTTCAAGAGATGTCTTCGCCACTTTACACAGTCTAGGAGTAAACCCTGTTACAGGACAGTTATGGGGTGTAGGTTACATCTCTAATCCGGCTAAGGGGATTTTAGAGTGGTGGATCGAGATCGTGGATCCGGAATCAATGACACTGGTTAAAACCATTAGGCCAGGAATACCTGGTAGGGCGTATGCGGTGTTCTTTGATGGTGATGGTTATGCGTATATTATAGGGGACGGGGACTATATAGTAAGGTTTAACAGGAATGGAGACCTCGTTAAGAAGATTAACCTAGGAGTTCTCTCGCTCAGCCTTTATAAGGGTGGCCTGGTAGGCGACCTAGTGGTTGTTGCCGGAGAGGAGAATAATGGTGGCTATTGGAGACATGTAATCTACTTGCTTGATAAGGATTTAAACTCCATTGGTAACAAGACTCTGAGCGGGAGTGTAGACTCGTATATGTATACTGGTAAGCTCTGGATCAATGGAAGCAGGGTCTACCTGGCGGGCTATGATAACC
>NZ_JBMFMW010000015.1:0-17163 GCF_049970475.1 Desulfurococcus sp. | reverse complement strand
GAGACCAAAGATCTCCCCCTCATATATATCCAGGTTTAAATCGTCGACAGCTGTGAAATCACCGAATTTCTTAGTAAAAGAGCGTATTTCAACCGCGTGGATTCCACTCATTTCAAAAACCCTAAATTGATTTTTACATAGAGTTAGCCAATTATAATTAATTCCGCCTTTAAACTTTATGATTTTCAGCCATTGAATCATATGCGTGAAGTATCCAGGCTGGTTTACAAGCCCAGATACTTGGTATCTCACAAAAATATTTATACCGGGGGAATTCTCTAAGAAAATGGGTAAAACGTATGTTTGAGTATCTAGAATACTTGACGATAATTGCGGCACCATTTTATCTGGGAGCTATTATACTTTATACGCTGAGAGCTATCAAGGGCCCCTCAATACCTGATATAGTTTTAGCCATAGATTGTATAGCGTATGACCTCGCCGTGTTCCTAGCATTGATCGCCCTTTATTATCGCTCGCCAATAATGATCACTCCATCACTACTTCTCTCCCTATGGGCATACTTACTCGACGTCTTTGTATCAAAATATCTTGCATTAAGGAAGGTGGAGGCTTGATCGAGGCTGTTTTATTCTGGCTTGGCTCGGCATTATTAGTCATCGGCGGAGTATTCGATTTCATAGCATCAATAGGGCTCTTAAGATTCCCAAACTTCTACGTGAGGCTTCACGCCGCGACGATAGGTACTATATATGGAGCTGTCCTCCCACTACTCGGCGTCTCATTAATCGCGCTTGGCTTACCTGAGTTAAATGGTAGATTCATTATTGCAGGCGGAGCCCTTGCAACAGCCATAATACTACTTATAATCGCGCCGGTTGGTAGTCATATCCTCGCCTATGCTGCACACAAGTCCAAGAGCATTGAATGGAACCCGGTATACGATGCCCTCGAGGAGGATGAGAAGTGATCCTGACAATACTTCTACTTGTATTCAGCAGTCTTCTAAGCCTCGTATTTGTTTACCTGGCTGTAACCGAGAAGAATCTATTGAAGGCAATAGGCTTCTCGGCTGGGCAAAGCATAGCATACAGCATCATATTACACGTCTTCGCCGCTACTGACATAGTGTTAACCTATATTGCTGTATCCGTTGGGATCTACTCTGCAGTACTAGTATACGTGATTAGCAAGACCGAGAAGTACGAGGTGTAAACATGGATAGATACCTGGTTTTAATAGTATTACTGGTTTTCACTATTATAAGTGCACTGGTATTAGCATGGCTTAACCTGTTGAATCCACCCACCACAATCAAGACTCTAGGACTCACCTACATAGAGAACACCTACTTCGGCCCATACTCCTCCATGAGCCCTGAAGCCGTCACAGCAATCGTGTGGGACTATAGAGGCTTAGACACAGTGTATGAGACAGCCGTCTTCTTCCTGGCCATTGTAGGTGGGTTAAGCGTCTTCAGAGGGGTTAAAACCAGGGCTTCAACAATGAAGGGGATCGGCCTTACAGGCATCGCCAAGACTTCCACCAAAATAATAGCAGTAATGATTGTAGGTGCATCAGCTAGTATAGCTTTACACGGCCACCTAACACCAGGAGGAGGTTTCCAAGGTGGTTCAACACTTGCCGTGGCATTCCTACTCATCATACCTGTCTTCTCAGTGTATTCACTGCTTAATATGAATATAACCTCTGAGAAACTAATAGCAACCCGTGGAATAGCCCTTACAGCGATAGGGATCGTGGCGTTATTACCGGTTTTAAAAAACCTCCCACTTGTATCAAATATCAGCTTCTACCCCTCACACATAGCTGGAATGCTTACCAGTGGAAGCCTCTTCTTCTACAATTTATTCGAGTATATAGCTGTAGCCTCCGGCTTCACAGCTGTATTCATTTATCTATCATTAGCAGGAGTGGAGAGTGAGGAGAAGTGAGCACTGAGGCTTTTGCCTGGTCTATATTGTTGATAGTAATAGTCTTAAACTCGCTGATCTCGATCTACGGCATAGTGTATAGGAGAAGCCTGGTAAAAAAGCTGATATCGCTAACCATGTTATCTGACACAGTGTTCGTGATATTCATAATGATAGGGTATAGAATAGTCTATCCATCGGTGCCACCTATATTCACGAGTCTAACCAGTGAAGACCTAGAGTATTTAAGACAACATGCCGTGGACCCCTTGCCCCAAGCCCTCGTGTTAACAGGCATAGTTATAGGTATGGCTGTGAACGCGTTGATAGCATTCGGCATAATACAAGCATATAAGCTGCAAGGCACAACCGATGCTAGGAAGCTAGTGGAAGCCGCGTTAAAGGAGGTGCCTGAGGAATGATAGAGGAGCTAGCAGCAGCCCTACTAGTATTCATGGTATACATACTCGTAGCAGGCAGCCTCACACCATACGATATTGCTACAGGACTATTAGTAAGCGCCATCACCGGATTAGTTACAGGCAAGTACTTAATTAGGAATCCAAGTAAAATACTCCAGCCCCAGCGGCTCATCCTACTAATATTCTACTTTTTCAAGTACATCACGATAATAGAGTTCAAGTCACATATGGATGTTGTAAAAAGAATCTTCAACATGAATATTAAACCCGGCATAGTTAAAATACCGGTAACAGTCACCTCAGAATACGCTAGGCTATTCGTGGCGAACTCCATTACAAACACTCCAGGTACCGTTGTCATCGACGAGAGAGATGGCTTCTTCTACGTGAACTGGATTGACGTATCAACCAAGGACCCCTTAGAGGCTAGGCGCTCGATAAGCGAGGAGTTCGAGACTTATGCTTCGAAAATACTTGATTAAGATAGCAGGTGATTAGATGAGCCCACATGTAATCGGCTTAATACCCTTTATACCTGTATTAGGCGCATTTCTCACACCCCTCGTATACCTGGTTTCCAGGAGCAGGCTCACGGTATTTGCTCACGGAGTATTATTCACCCTTATCACACTTGTATTATCGATACTGGGGTTTATTCAAGCATATGAGAGTGATGCCCCCCAAGCCTATCTCATGGGCGGGTGGCCTCCACCACTCGGAATAACCTATACGCTTGATAAATTAACAGGGATACTGGTGTTAACCACAAGCCTCGTCCTAACCGTGATCATGGTGTACAGCGTGGAATACATAGTGGATGACGGGTATCCATGGTATGTAACACTTATGTTAGGGGTTTTCTCAGGCATACTGGGTGTTATAATGACATCGGATGTCTTCAATTTATTCGTTATGTTGGAGGTCACGGGTGTATCATCCTACGGGCTTGTAATGTATTACCGGCACAGGGCTGGCCCGATAGTCTCAGGTATAAAATACGCCTTCGTGGGGGCAATGGGTACAACCCTCTACCTTCTAGCCCTGGCAATAATATATAATGTATATGGATCCCTGAACCTCATAGATTTATCGTTGAAGACGCATGGATACCGGGGGGGCTCAATAACGTATATGGGTACAGGCTACGATGCCGTGTCAATAGGTTTAATCATGGCTATCTCGTTCTGGACGTTCAGCATTAAAAGCGGTGTATTCCCTAATCACTTTTGGCTACCTGATGCTCATCCAGCAGCTCCGTCACCTGTTTCAGCAATGCTGAGTGGGTTAGTGGTTAACACTGGTGCTGTGGGACTATATAAAATCCTTTACCTGATATATGGTGGAAGCATACTGGATTCATTAACCCCGGCTAGGGACGCTATATCGTTCCTAATCGTGTTAACTGGGGCTTTCTCAGCGATTATAGGTGCTTTACTAATGAATATCCAGGAAGACGTAAAGAGAATGATAGCTTACTCCACAGTCATGAATACAGGCTATATATTCATGGGTATAGGGATCTTAAGCCCATTCGGTATCCTGGCATTCCTATATTACACTGTGGTACACTCGCTTGCGAAATCCACCCTCTTCCTGAGCATGGGCTTACTGATAAAATACACCGGTAGCCGTAGGATAAATGAGCTAGCTGGGTCATTTAAGACTCATATCATACCCGGAGTGGCCAGCGTTATATCCCTGCTCACGTTATCCGGGATACCGCCTCTCCCAGGCTTCCTAGGCAAGCTACTCCTATACAACGCGTTATTCAGTTACAACCCTGTATTCGCCATAGTTATGCTGATTGCAAGCGCTATAGGTCTACTAGCATATATGAGGTTATTCTTCATACTGGTCTTCGAGGCACCTACAAGGAAGACTATTGGAAAAAGGTTCCTGCTTTCAGAAGCATCAACCCTGGCCATCGCGTTATTCACATCGATCGTGGGGATATTACTCCTGTTTCGCCAAGACTTCTTCGATGCATTATTCATGGAGTCAGTCGACCAGGTTGCAGACGTCGTGAAATACATGGAGCAACTAGCATCATCACTAATTTAACCTGGGAAACCTGGTTTATCCAGGCACAATATATTACGACAGAGGGCTAAAAGCCGGAAAACTTTTAAATTCCATTATACATGTTGTGGATACCTGGGGGCCCGTAGCTCAGCTTGGTGGAGCGCCCGGCTGATAACCGGGAGGACGCGGGTTCAAATCCCGCCGGGCCCATAATCAATTATTGTTTCTCACTGTAAAGATACATCATTACGTCGTTTATCGAGAGACCCGTAACCTCCCGTAATCTCTCAAACCAGTATCTATTTTTGGTGTAGGATAATTCAAGTTCGTGTGGATGCATTGCAGGACACAGTATACAGCCTAGCCTGGTGAAGCCTTCATTGTACAAGGGGTTTAACTCTATTCCCCTGTTCACTATGTATAATTGAACCAGTAACCTACTCCACCACTTGATCGGTAATATCCTTGTGACTTCAGGTATTAAGGGATTTCTACCTATCCTCGGCATCTCGGCTCGACTACTGCTTTCCCTGCTTCTAGATCCGTCGATAACGAATCTTATATTGTGTTCCCTGTAGAATCTCCTTAAGGGTTCAAGTTTCAGTATTCTCGTACACCACCTGTTATTGCGCGTGGGTAGTCCACGAGAAGCAATCTCGTTGAGTGGATCCAATCCCGAAGACACTACATAGGGTATTAAGCCGAGTTTATCAAGTATTCTTAGAGCATATTCTTTGACACCGGGTAGATCCATGCCTGTATCTACATAGACCACCTTTATCCTTGCATGGCCTAATGCCTCTTGAGATAAAACTAGTGAAGCTGTTGAATCAGCCCCACCACTATAGGAGACCGCTATACCATCCATAACATTCTCTAGTGTTTTCTTCAGGAAGCCCACAGCTTCGTTGACGGCTGTCTCAAGCAGGCCTCTATTAGCTTCTACAACCTGTATAATACCTGTAGCTGGGAGGGGCTTGAACCCTTTCGGTGCTACATCCTTTACTTTGACAATCTTCTTCGATGCATCAATAACCCTTGCAACACCAATATACTTGTTTAAGTCTAATAGAATCCATCGCAGACCATCTATATCCCCAACTACCTTCACTTTTTTGCCTTTCAGCTTTCTCCCATGGCCGGGCTCCACCTCAACACTGTATGCACCTAGACTGTTGAGTAGACTAGCTAACCCACCGCTAGGATGGAACATCCATCTTTCCCCCATCCTATACTCCACTACACCCAGTCTCACACCATCAGCGAATACCTCTAGTGCTAACATGCTCCGTGACGAGGGATTAGGTGCACGGTGGATGAGTACGTTTCTATCTTGAAGACGGTAATGGATCTTGAACTCGGCTGAGATTAATTCCTCTACAAGCCTCTTCTCGAATAAACCCGCCAGCCAGTAATCATGCCTCATCCTCCATTTCCTACAGTTTAATCTGGGAGCATTCCTCTTGCTATCCCAGCACACCCATCCCTCATCAATGATGACGTCGTTACCCATGAATACCACTTCTACGCAGCTTCCACTATCAGGGTATAGTAGCGATCTCTACACAGTATTTAAAGCTGGGGGGATCCCCACAGCAATCATAGATTTCGCCCAGATCATACAAAGCTATAAAGTTTATATCTCTAAAGGCGTTTAATATCTATTGTGATGTATATGTATGGCTGGTGGGGTAAGGCACTACTAATAGATTTAACCAAAAGTAAGGTAAAAGAGGTAAGCATAGAGCCAGAGATACTACATGGATTCATCGGTGGAAGAGGCCTAGCGGTTAGACTCCTATGGGATCTAATCCCTCCCGGGGTGGATCCGTTATCACCATATAATGCATTAATAGTGGCCTCCGGTCCTCTCTCAGGGCTACCATTACCTAGTAGTGGTAAACTAGTTGTAGCATCTAAGAGCCCGCTGACAAATGGCTATGGGGATGGCAATATAGGTTCCATGGCCAGCCACCACTTAAAGCACAGCGGCTACGATGCACTCATAATCACAGGGGCATCTAAGAAACCCGTCTACCTCTACATTGAAAACGGTAAAGTAGAGTTCAGAAGTGCCGAGGATCTATGGGGGCTTGACACCTTCACTACTGAGGAAAAACTGGTTAGAGAACATGGTAGAAACATTGGCATACTTGAAATCGGACCGGCGGGAGAGCACATGGTTAGATACGCCACAGTGATCTCCCAGAAGGGGAGAAGCGGAGGGCGCCCAGGCATGGGTGCTGTAATGGGTAGCAAAAAGCTGAAGGCGATAGTGATCAAGGGAAACATGGAGCCACCTATAGCCGATAAAGAGGCTCTTAGAAAAATATCTGAGGAATCCTATAAGAAGATACAGGGTAGCGATAACTATGATTACTGGATTAGACAAGGCACAATGTCCACAATACAGTGGAGTCATCAAAACAGCGTCCTACCCACAATGAACTTTAGGGAGGGTGTGTGGGAGCTGTATGAAACCATAAGCGGTGATTTAATGGAAAAACTGAAGATAGATAGAAGGGGATGTCCTTACTGTAACATGCAGTGCGGTAATGTTGTTAGTGATGACGTAGGAGAGGAGAGCGAACTAGACTATGAGAACGTAGCGATGCTGGGCAGTAATATATTATTAGAGAACTTGAAAAGGGTTGCCGAGATAAATAAGCTAGCTGATAAACTAGGGGTAGATACCATAAGTCTAGGCAACTCGATAGGGTTCTATATGGAAGCTAGCGAGAGAGGGCTAGTCAAAGAGAGAGTTGAATGGGGAGACTTCAAAGCCGTGAGAGAGATAACCATTGATACGGCATATAGACGCGGGCTGGGAGCATTCATAGCTGAAGGAGTTATGAGGATGGCGAGGAGTATTGGCGGTGAGGCACTCGATTTCGCCATGCATGTGAAGGGTTTAGAGGTATCTGCATACAACTGTCACACAACCCCCGGAATGGCCCTAGCATACGGCACATCTTCTATCGGGGCCCACCACAAGGATGCCTGGATAATAAGCTACGAAGTTAGAACAGATAGATCATCGTATAGCAGGGACAAGGTTGAACGCTTAATCTTCCTGCAAAACATGCGTGGAGGAATGTTTGAGTCGCTGACAACATGTAGGCTTCCATGGGTTGAAGTAGGCCTCGACCTCGAGTATTACCCAAGATTCCTTTCAGCTGTAACTGGTTTAAAATGGAGCCTCGACGATATAAGCGTTTCTGCCAACAGGATCTACACGTTGATAAGGGCATTCTGGATACGCGAATACATGGGTTGGAGTAGCTCGATGGACTACCCGCCTACCAGATGGTTTAAACACCCACTTACAAAAGGACCGTATGCAGGCTCACACCTAGATATCTCTAAATACAGTGAAATGTTAAAGATATACTATGAAATACGTGGCTGGGATGAAAACGGTATCCCAAAGAAGGAGACTCTCATAAAGCTGGGGCTAGACTTCACAATACCTGTTCTAGAGGACATTGTGAAGCTACGGTAGATACCTAATATTTTATTTTTAAACAAGTTATCTATAACTCCCCGGTATAACCCAGGGATATCTCAATGCATAGACTCAAGGGTAGAATCGTCACCGGGCTTGGTGAGGGAAGTAGATATGTCTATCAATATCGCGACAGGTTCCTTAGAATCCTCGGGATAAATCCCTACCCAGGTACATTAAACATAGAGTTAATTGAGCCGCGATTCTTCAACATAGAGGACTATAAATACATCGAGGTGGATCCACCTAGCCAGGTATATGGTAAAGTACTTGCCGTCAAAGCTAGAATCAAGAATATACCGGTGTACATTATTAAACCATTAAAGACCAGGCATGCCTTAAACATTATCGAGGTTATATCAGAGCATAATCTACGTGAATCACTCGGTGTTAAAACAGGAGACGTAGTTGAGATATATGTAGAAGACTAGCATCTAGATTCTTACTTAATGGAGATTTTGTCGAGAATACCAGTTATATTTTTAACGGGTACAACAAGGTGTTCTCCTCTTTCATAGTATGACTCCCCATTAACGAAAACTATATCGGGATCCATGAAGCGGGACACTGTTGCCCAGAAGTCGTCTTCATGCCTGATAATGGATGCCTTCAATGGATTCCCTAAGTCGATGACCTGTAGATCCGCAATCTCGTTTACATCTATAACCCCCTCTCCAACCCTGGTTATCCTGTAGGGTTCTACAAGTATTCTATAGAGTCTTCCCGAGTCCACCCCGCTCTCATATAGTATTGAGAGAGATGATATAGTGGAACCGGTACTTCTCAAATCCATCATCCTACACTTCTCAGTGATCCTCTGAGGTGAACAGGTTATATCGCTTAACACGCCTATCTTCTCATCATTGAAATATATGTTGCCTTCTTTCACGAGTAAATAGTATAAGCCGCTCTTCTCCACAACCTCCCCTTCATGAATAATCACGACCTTTATGCCTAGCTCCCTCGATATTTTCTCCACGGGTTTTAAGTGCTCAGTATACACTATCGGCATAGTGATCCCGTTTGCTAAGGCGTTTGCAAACCCCACCTCTGCGAGCCTCTCAAGCTCGTGTCTTGATAGAGTTGAGAAATCATTGATGCCTAGTCTCCTAAACGGGTATTCCACTAGGTCTACTATAGCGCTAAAGCCGTGAAGGGCTATAGCATGCCCCTGGAAGTCGTATTGTAGCTCGCTTAATTCATGTTCTGGTTCAGGGGTTTCACCAATAAACCCTATTTTACCGTTTTCCAGAAATATTACACCTTTTACAACCCCATCCCTGCTAGGGAACCATAGATTACTTAGCAGTACCCTGATGCCTTCGCTCATGAGATAACCCCCACTTGATCCCTATTATAAACCAACTAATATACTGATTAACCAAAATAACAATAATGATTATTCAAAATATTAAGGTGGAACGATAATTATGAAATATTGTGCCGGGATGGATTCGACGGGCGGCCTGAGCTGTGATGAACCATTGTAGCGTTCGACCGGCACATTTATCTGGTCTGAATAGGAGTAATAAATAACAAGAAGTGCCCAATGAAGTGCAGCGGATAAACTGATCTATGCAGTGATGAATACTGTGCCCGAGGGCTCTCGCATAGGATAATTATATGGCTACTTCATAATGGTTTAGCCACATGGTGGGCACTATGAGTAACAGGATTATCGCCTTGATGACCGACTTCGGGTATAAGGATCCATATGTAGGCGTGATGAAGGGAGTTATAAAAAGTATCAACCCGGATGTTGAAATAGTGGATTTAACCCATGGCATAAATCGCCATGACATTATTGAGGCAGCTGTAGTACTCATGGTTTCAGCCAGGTATTTCCCTCCGGGCACAATATTCGTGGTTGTCGTGGATCCAGGCGTCGGCAGTAACAGGCGGGCTATAGTAGTGGAGACAAGTAATTACATACTTGTTGGACCAGATAACGGATGCCTAAGCCTCCTGGCATTAAAAGATGGAGTTAAGAGGGTGGTTGACATCTCTAACTCCAGGTACAGGTTGGGCGATGTATCACATACGTTCCATGGACGCGACATCTTCGCCCCTGTGGCAGCATGGATTAGCCGTGGTATACCACTCGAGGCGATCGGTACCGAGATACCTGTTGACTCATTGAAAACAATCAGAATTGAACCTCCTAGAATCAGTGATGACCTGATCGAGGGATATGCACTCTATATTGATATCTATGGTAACGTAATGACAAACATCAATGAGGATGAAGCATGCTCTATTCTTAAGCTTGGTGATAAAGTAGAGATAATACATCAAGGAGGAAAAAGCCAATGCGTGTTTACAACAAGTTTCAGCATCGTTAACCCAGGCGAGGTGGCCTGCTATATTAATTCATGGGGATACCTGGAGATAGCGGTGAATAATGGAAGCGCTGCAGATGTATTTGGCATCATACAGGGCTCAAGGCTCTTTTTCAAAAAACTATCATAGCTCAACCATGGGGTTCAGGTCTCATATAGGTTTATATAAATTGGTTTCATCCCTTCATCCTTGTTCCCCTGTATTCCTCTTGGGCTTGCAGAGTGCTTCAGGAATAGGTTTATGCATGCGATTACATTCTTCAATAGTAAACCTATATGAAAGCAGAAACAACATACCGAGGCGAACATGAATTACCCATCATCTGACCTTCCCAGCCCTAAAGGGTGGTTCACTGGTTCCCTGCATCTATTCCGAGGTCACATCTGTAAAGGAAGGATTTAGAACCCGCAACAGGCTTTTTAAAAAACTAGGAAAAACTAGGATTTTCCTGTTTTGGTTCTGAACAAGTATATAAGTATTGCTGCAACTACTATGATCACCACTACTAGTGTAACCAGTAGCCCCATGTTTAACAATGGTTGTTGAATAGGTGCTGTCGTAGTAGTTGTGGTGGTGGTTGTTGTAGTCGTAGGAGTCGTTGTGGTAGTGGTCGTAGTTGTTGTCGCTGTAGTAGTCGTTGTAGTTGTGGTAGTCGTGACCGGGGTTGTTGTTATTGTTACAGGTGTTGCCCCATAGCCTTTTAACTGGGCAAGCTTCTTACCGGCTAGGTCAAAGCTTAATAACATACTGTGTTGCTCCTCGGGTGTTGGCGCTAACACGTCTAATATGTATGGAATAACGCCGGCCAATATGGCCACCGAGTAGTTTGATGGCACGCTTACCGACCACTCGCCTCCGCTAGGACTGAAGCTTCTTATCTTATTCGTACCATATCCATCGTGACTAGTCACGGCGACAATGTACACCCACTTCTTAATGTCTTCTACATCATAGAGTAGGGACTTAGAGACCTCTGCTATGATACTGTTACCAGCTTGGTCGGCATAGACCTTGAAGCCGCTATCCTGGACAACGGGTTTGTCTTTATCATAGTAGTATATAGCAGATTTCTCCCCCACTGGAATAGGATCACTACCCCAGCCAGGGGCAAGTATTATAGCCATATGCCATTCGTAACCCTCTGCTATATCAGCGTTTAAACCAATGGTAGTACTATTACCCTTAGCCCCCAAGGGGGTGTGTATATATATATGCACCTGTTGCAGGCTCCAGCCGTTAGGCCCACTCCACGGGTTGCCCCCTAGGTCTCTGAAAATGACCTTGAACACTATTTTATCACCTTGATCAATCACGGTAAACCTAGTCATATCGAAGACTCCTGGCTTAAACACGGAGTTACCCGGGTACCCGTATCCCCCTGGTCCGTCATCGTCTCCAGTTGGATCATTCATCTCAAATATTATTGTTCCACTAATTGCTCCGCGCGGTATTTGAAGTTGATATACTAAGCCGAATCTAGATGAATACTCAGTTACATTATCACCGCTGTATAGCACAACCGCTAGGTACGTTGTAGCCCCTTCAGGTAGGTTAAGCTCGGTTGTATCAATAGAGAACTCAGCAGTAGTGGATGAGCCGCCGGCATTTACGCTTACGTTCCCTCTCCAGACCTCATTCCAGTCATTAACACTGGCATTCGATATTGTTACGGTTCTCGCAGCTACATCTACCAATATTTCTTTAACAAGGTATATTCCTAGGTCTACCCTACTATTTCTTGGATAGACCTGGTAACCTGGGTTGAACGGTGAGAGAGATGTCGACGGTGATGAGAAATATATCCCTATCCTTAATCCCCGGGTATCTACAGTGGTGAGGTTGAGCGCGAAGTATAGTTTACCTGGCTCCACCAGTATTAACAAGGAGTCTAATACCTGGCCCACAGGTATTCTAAGACCATTGCCATTAGAGATCTCCTTGTACCATTGCTGCTCTATTATTCCATCAATATTTGGAGTATACGTGGAGGGCCTGGGAACATTAGTGTTTAACACGCCTATAGGAGTTCCATCAGGGTAAGCCGTTACATCCAGGTAGTCCGGTGGGGTTAAACCGGCTAGTTGATATGCCTTCCTTAGATAAGCCTTAAATAATGGATCGAAGGTCTGTGGAGAACCACCACCATCGCCACCGTACCACCACCACCAGTCACTAGCCTCAGCCTTTAAGAGGCTGCGGGCTATCTCCGGGTATTGTACATATATAGACTTAAAGTCTTGGATACCCAGCTTCCTCATTATTTCGCTTCTTGCTTTAACAAGCCACATCCATGCAATGTTCTCCTGTCTATCTCCTATCCAGGTAGCCACTTCCCCACCGGACCATGAGCCTTCAGGTATATGAGCCTGGACTGCTTTCCTCGGCAGCTCACTATATCCATCCCCATAGCTATTTCCCGGTACATTGGAAATATCCTTACCAGCTATGTCGAGGTATACATATGTCTTTAAAGGTAGCGGCTGAGCCACATTAGGGAACAAGTCTATGAATGAGCCCGGTGTAATGGTTTCTAATACTCCCTGTGCCTGTAACTCTGAGAGACGCCTGTATAGTTCGTTAAGGAATAAGTCCCCGAATCTCTCATAGTTTTCCCAGGGGTTTTCACCATCCAATGCAACCACGATTATTCTCGGACCGCTTACCGAAGCTTTAAGTGATAGTACCCTGTTAATGAAGTCGTTGACAGCATTAGTGTAGCTCTGTGAACTATACTGGAAACTAATCAGGTTGCTTAACTCTGTATCCCTGAAGACCACGTATATTCTGCCCTCCTGGAAATCAATGTACCATGGTATCCCTAGAACGTTTATATCACCAGTGTTGACACCGGTTTTCCCTAGTATGGATTCATCTGTTATAGTCCAAGTAACACCAGCTCTCTTAAATGCTTCGAGCACCTCCTCGTTCACAGCCTCCTCAGCTGGCCATACACCCCTCGGTGTTACATTAAAATACTCTTTGAACAACCTCATGCTCTCAGAAATATGTATCTCCAAATCCTCCGAGAACCCTAGATCAGCTATTATGGGTGCAAGGGGATGGCTATATGGTACTGGTACTAGTTCCACCTGTTCTTTTAAGGCTAGCTCTTTATATGCTGGGATAATTTTAGCCATGATATCCCTATGCGTGTTCAGAACAATTCTCAATTCATTTATAGTATAGTTTGGCTGGCTTGAAGTATACGCCCTCTCCATTAATGAATATACCTCGGGATACTCCTCCTGTGATACCTGCGGGTCTATCCATAACAGGTTGAATAATACCGCTAGGTCAACCACGTTCTGGCTACTTAAATTACCACCTGTGAACCTGTCTACTATACAGTTCATCAACTCGCTTTCAGACCGCGTTATCTGGGAGCACTGCGACCACGCTGACTGAGCTAGTGACCGTAGCTCGCTGAATCGTGGTGACTTATCAACTATCCTACCCCAGTTCACATCGAAGAATCCACCCGGAATCTGAAGCATCTTGAATACATCTTCCCTGCTTAGAGTTCCATTGACCACTCTCCAGGATATGATTTCGCGGACATCCATCTTATTGTTTTCAACCATGTCGATTAATTGCTCGAGCAGGGACCCGGAGAAGGTGAAGGAGACCCTTATATCAGGGTACTTTGAGAGTATGTGTGCCATCTTATAGTAGTTTCCAACACTATGCATTCTAACCCATGGTAAGACAAGGTATGATTCATCGACACTATAATACCATGGCTGATGATAATGCCATACAATTGCAACATATATTTTATCGCCGGCACTATTAACTATTGGTACAAGTGGTTGAAGTATTGACGTGATTAATAGTAGTGATATGGTAGCCAGGATTAACTTCCTCAATTTTATCACGCTCCATATAAATACGATTATAAATAACAAATCTATTTTAAATCTAAATTTAAATAATCCATGAAAGAAGAATAAAATATATTATTTCAATGACCCGAGGCAATCTGAGATAAACAACTTATCTCCCACCGGATTCACATAGAGATGATATTGCTTGAAGCACTTCATTAAGTGCTATTGGATTCCACGCTATCCTCTCATCATTTATTATTCTGTTGGCCTACCAGCATATGTCAAGTTAAAAATATGTATTTTTTAAAACCTTGGGGAATCAATTGAGTATCATTATGGGTGCTTATTGATGTCCATGATTAATGGGTTCAAGGATCTACTAGGTGTCCTAAGAGGAAACGTGCTAGTAATGGCTATCTCATGGTTTCTCTATGGTTTAAGCGGCGCGCTTGTCCAGCCCTTCTTCTCTCTTTACGCTAAGAGTCTTGGAGCAGGGGATTTCGAGATAGCCCTTGTCAAATCCACCGGTATGGTTGCACTGGGTTTATTCACTATCCTGGGAGGGGTGTTAACCGATAGGGTTGGAAGGGTTAGAATTATTCTGGCTGGAACATTGTCTGTCTCGCTTGTTCAATTCGCATATGCTTTTGCGCAGTCATGGAATCAATTGGCGATTATATGGGTGATAGATGAAGCCGTCCATTTCTACCAACCGGCTTTAACGGCTATAGTAATGGATTCCCTTCCATCCAGGAAGGAGTTGAAGGGCTTCATCGCGTTGAACGTCTTCCCCAGTATTCCATGGCTCTTCATGCCTGTAGTCGGCGGGAAACTATATGATGTATATGGTGTTCAAGGAATTAGATACGGCTTTATACTATCCGGGACTTTGAGTCTAATAGTCTTGTTCCTCAGAGCTAGGAGTCTCAGGGAAACCATTAATCTGAGGAATAATAGAGGCGACTTCAACATAATTAATGATATAGCCGAGTTATTCAGGTACAGGACGGTTAAATACGTTGTCCTAATCTACTTGTTCACCGGGTTCATCTCGCCTTTGGCATCCTCTGTTTGGAATACATATGGATCAATATACTCTGTTAGAATACTGGAAGTTACTAATACTGAATGGGGGTTCATCAACACTGTGGGAACAGCATCCTCTATAGCTGCATCAATAATCCTGGCCTCATTACTCAGCGAGAACTATTTAACTGTGATCCTCTTGGCTGGTTCATTGTCAACTATATCATACCTATTATATGCTACACCACTACTCATCAGTACAAATCCATTACTTCCCCTGGTTATAGGCACGATCTTCGGAGCTATTGGGGGAGCGTTAGTGGGACCATTGATCTCCGCTATACTAACCAAGATACTCCCGATGGAGATACGTGGCAGGGCCACAGGTGTTCAAAGATTCCTGGAGAACATGGGTGCAGCGCTTGCAAACTATATTGGTGGACTACTATATGTGGGCCTGGGGCCGCTTAAAAGCATACTAGCTTCATGCATTCTAAGCATGATCGCATTCATGTATATATACCTGTTATTCACGCTGGCTTTAAAGGAATACATATACTCATAATCAGTAAAGAACTCAGTACTCAAGACCATCCTCATTGCTATGCTCAGTCTTCCCGAGTTCATCACTGGGGTTTCTGCTCCTCCACATAGTATGTACATATCTTCTTAAATATGCAGTAATTACACTCCCATGAATAACGTGGGTGAACAATATCGTCCACTACGTTCTTCACAAGATTCTTCAGATCTATTTTCTCACGTTGAATACTATACTCTACTATTTTATCGGGTGTTATATAGACTAGGATGCCTGATTCCGCATTCAACATGTTTAGATAAATGTTTAACTGCTCCACATGATGCCCTCTTGGAAGATCCTTCGAAGACCTGGAACTTTTTATCTCAACAACTACTCTAGTATTTGGGTTATAGGCATCGAGCCTCCCTTTAATAATATACCTTTTACTCCCTATCTCTACATATGTCTCTATACTTTTCTCAACCTCATATCCCTCACTCATAAGTACTTCCTCTAATCCCTTATGTAGAAGGATCCCGAGCACAGAGGATGGCTCGAAGCTGATCGTGAGCTCCGGATATTTTCTTCTTAAGTGATACTTATGGCTGCAAGCAACTAGGTCTGTTACATATATTATATCAGTATTCCTCAGTTCACTCATCTTCTCGACTTGTTCTCCCACTACACGCCTGTAAAGAGCTTCTGTAATAACCGTGGCCGCTTTATACATCTCCAACCCCTCCACCATAGTGTTTTCAGAATTCCCCCTCAATTTTATATTAATATTTCTACGAACACCAGTATTGTTGAGTATCTCTGTTAAGGCTGATTACTGGACGTTATTCTTCTATACATCTACCTGTTTTCAGGCATATCTCGAGATATGTCTCCTGAATAGGTTTAGCCATGCTGGATAAATCCCTTACAATGATATCGAGCAGATGAATGGCATGGGGCTCCTTTGCTTCAACCTCGAGAAAATACCCGACCCCTTTAAGCTCATCTATTGAGGCCTCCAGGCCATTGCCCCTGTATATATCCCTGTTTTTCACGAATGATATTAACTGTGATACCCCTATTTTATCCAGTATCTCGATAATAGAGGAGGCATTATCCGGTGTTAAATAGGCCTCGATCTCTCTCCTAGTCTTAATCACGCCCTCCCTATTCTCCCTTGGCCCCTTATATGTTAAGACTATATGTCTTCCACTATTCACGCAGACCCGATGGCGTAGCCTAACGGCCTCATCGCTTAGAGCGAGATCCCTGCATGGATGCTTGAAATAAATGTCTTTCTCACGGCACTCATCCACCTTTCTGAAGCCATGGGTAGCCAGATATTTCTCAATAACCTCTATGTCCACTAATACTTGTAGCTTGACCTCCGACTCCACTGTTGCGTTCTTTCTACCAGTGTCCATGGTTTAACCCTTTCTACACGATGTATTTCTCAACCCGGCTAATTATTTTATTCGCCCTTGCAAGGTTGATCCTGGCAATCCCGCCCTGAAGACTCCTTCCCGACGTATAAGTAACCCTCGCCCTAGTGAGCCCATGTATAAACGCTACCAATCCTTTATCAAGCCCCCTTGAATAACCCCCC
>NZ_JBMFMW010000014.1:0-17593 GCF_049970475.1 Desulfurococcus sp. | reverse complement strand
TATTCTCTGGGCGGGTATACAAGGTATTCCCCGCTGTGAAGGGTGAAGCAGGTAGCCAGATATATCTACAGGTAATCACAGGTATTCACCAGACCCGAACCCTCCATAATGAAATGAATTTAATAAGCCCCTCACGACTCATTATAGAGTCTAGTCTAGACTAAATATTGGGCTTATACTACAGTGATGGATGGGGGTTTGGGGAATGGGTTTACTCAGGGTGATGGCTAAAATAGCGGATTACCTACCTACAGCGGTTAAGCCGCAGGGCAAGCCCTCGATGTATGAGAGGCTGTTCTGGACCGGTGTGGCTTTAATAGTCTACATGATAATGGCTAATACACCGCTCTACGGTATATCCTATGCTGGACCTGAGCAGATATTATTAATACAGATAATATTCGCGTCCAACAGGGGTACGTTAATGGAGCTCGGTATAGGGCCTATTGTAACGGCAGGCTTGATAATGCAGATCCTTGTGGGTGCTAAGTTGATCAACCTTGATTTAACGGATCCCGAGGACAGGAAGGTTTTCACTGCTTCCCAGAAAACCCTAGCCGTTATACTGGCGGCCTTCGAGGCCGGAATGTACGTCTTGTCATGCAGGTACTGGATGCCTCTGGGTAATCCTGTGACAGCTTGTAGTGCTGGATGGCATGTCCGCTTAATAGTGTGGCTCCAATTATTCGTTGCATCCTACCTTGTAATAGTCCTGGATGAGACGATTCAAAAAGGCTGGGGTATAGGCTCCGGTGTCTCGCTGTTCATACTGGCTGGTGTTGCTACAACTATATTCTGGAATATCTTCAGCACTGTGACTTATCAGGGGCAGCCAATAGGCTTCATACCATACATGATCCAGGTGATAAGCAGTGGTGGTGGCTTAGGTAATGTATTGTTCAGGCCCGGCGGTAGAGACCTTGTTGGACTCATAGCTACTATAGTTATAATGTTTATCCTTGTATACTTGAGCAATATGAAGGTCGAAATACCCGTTACATCACCGAGGTTGCAGAGCATTAAGACCAAGATACCGCTCCAGTTCCTCTATGTAACCAATATACCCGTGTTATTTGTAGGTATACTTTACGCCAACATACTTGTCTTCGCAACATTGTTCAGGGTTTACCTTGCGTCAGTGGTGCCCCCGAGCTTTGTTGACCTATTAGCTAGATACGATACCTCAGGTAGGCTTGTCGGTGGATTAGCATACTACCTCGCATCGCCTAATGGCTTATATAGTGCTCTATCCGATCCAGCTCATCTAATAGTGTATAGTTTACTGGTCTTCATACTGGCAGTCCTATTCGGGTTGATGTGGGTCGAGGTCGCTGGATTAAACCCGGCTGCACAGGCTGAACAATTAATCAGTAGTGGATTCGAGGTTCCAGGGTTAAGAAACAACCCGAAGATTCTTGAGAAAATACTAGCCAAGTACATTTATCCCTTGACAGTGCTTTCAAGCCTTATTGTTGCAGCGATAGCTGTGCTAGCGGATGCATTAGGAGCCTATGGTACTGGCACCGGGATACTGCTGGCTATAGGTATCCTGCAGCAGTACTACGCGTTAATAGCTTACGAGAGAACTCTCGAGGCATACCCGTTGCTAAGGCGCCTTGTGGGAGAGTAGTAATGATCACAACGATTGTTTTACTCGTCTCCATTTCATCAGCCATATTAATATCCCTGCTTATTAAAGCTGTTAGGAATCATCCATATTTCAGTGAAGCTGTTAAGACATACCAGAGTATACAGGTTCCCGAAACCCCTAGGAGCAAGGGGGATGTGAGGAGGCTTAGGAAGTATAGGGCTCTATATAGGTCTGCGAGGAGGAGAATGCTCCTTCTCTTCGTAATACATATATCCGTCTTCTCGCTAGTCTATACGCTGATGATACTAGTTGTCTCGCTAATAGCTCGTTCAACCCAGTACGTGGATATACCCGTGTCGATACCATTCCTCTCTGGTTTAAACACTGAGAGAGGCATTTACTACACGCATATATACATTATAGCCTTAATCGGCTTCGCTGTACCAATATACCTGGTCTCAAGGAGCATTAGGCTGGAATCAAACAACCACCCTAGTAAAATTTAAGAACCTCTCGTAAATTATTACTCTAGAGCTAGAAATGCTTATGGTGAGGCATCGATGCCTAGGCCAATGTATAGGAATAGGAGTTGGAGAAGAATTGTTGTTAAAACACCTGGCGGAGATGTCAGTGTGCATTATGAGAAGAGGAGGCCTAATGCGGCTAGGTGTGCTATATGTGGTAGACCACTCAACGGGGTTCCAGCTCTAAGGCCGGTGGAGCTCCGTAAACTAGCTAAGACCGAGAAGCGTCCTGAGAGGCCCTATGGAGGCTATATATGTCACGAGTGCCTTGCAAGGGGTATAAGGGAGGCTGTGAGGCAAGCACTCTAACCCCTGTTCCCTCTAGCGGTGTCTTAAATTGGTTAAGATAGTTTTTAGCGGGCCGCCTGGTAGTGGTAAGACGACCCAGGCTAAACGCGTTGCCGAATACTATGGGTTGAAATACTTCTCGGCTGGCTCATTGTTCAGGGAGTATGCTAGGAGAAAAGGGGTAAGCCTGGAGGAGTTGAGTAGGATAGCGTTGGAGGATCCCTCTATAGACCTCGAGATAGATAGGATGACCCTTGAAACAGTTAGGGACAGTGATGACATCGTTATCGATGGGCATCTAGCAGCCTGGATAGTATCTGACATCGTTGACTTAAAGATATATGTTACAGCTCCCCTCACGCTCAGGATACTCCGTGTAGCCGGCCGTGACAACACTCCCCTGGGTAAAGCGTTGGCTGAGACCCTTATAAGGGAGTATTCTCAGAGAAGAAGGTTCATGGAATACTACGGGATAGACATATATGATACCTCGATATTCGATTTAACTATAAACACAAAGCTAATCGGGGTCGAGGAGGCGTTTAACATTATTAAGTCTATAATAGATAAGATTTTAAAAGAGAAACATGGTAGTATGAGTGAATAGTGTTTAAAGGAGTAGAGGGGTGTTTAAAATGCCCGCGATAGAAATAGGTAGGATATGTGTTAAAACAGCAGGTAGGGAAGCAGGCAGGAAATGTATTATAGTAGACATAATAGATGACAACTTCGTCTTAGTAACAGGGCCTAAGTCACTGACAGGAGTTAAGAGGAGAAAGGTGAACATAAAGCACTTGGAGCCCACAGATAAATCAATTAAGATACCCAGAGGCGCTAGTGATGAAGAGGTTTTAAAGGCCATCGGTGAAAATGGTTTAACAGATTATATGGTGGAGCATGTAAAGCCGAAGCTGACGCCTATTTAAGCTGGGTCTCGGCGAAATAATTAATATTTTCTTTAAATATTTTCTCTCCACCAGGGAAGGTGTAGTATAATGGACCTGGTTGAGAAGGGGTTATCCTTCATAGATTACATAACAGCGAGAGCCGGCTACAGGAATGAATGGATAGTACTAAGAGATGCTGAGACAAGCCCAGACCACGGGGTATTACCATATGAGAGAAAGGTAAACGATCACATAAACTACGGTGTGATAAACCTTGATAAACCACCGGGGCCAACGAGTCACGAGGTCGTGGCATGGGTCAAGAAAATGTTCAATCTGGAGAAAGCCGGTCACGGGGGCACCCTGGAGCCCCTTTAGGGGCGGGGAAACCCCAAGGTGACCGGTGTTCTACCAATCGGGCTAGCGAATAGTACGAAGGTCATTGGGAACGTGATACATAGTGTTAAGGAATACGTAATGGTTATACAGTTACATGGGGATGCCAGGGAGTCCAGTGTTAAAATGGTTGTAGAGTACTTTAAGGGCGATATATACCAGAAGCCGCCGCTGAGATCCAGTGTTAAGAGAAGTATTAGGGTCAGGAGGATATATGAAATCGAGTTACTGGAGATCAGGGATAGATTCATACTTGTGAGGGTTTTAAGCGATCCAGGTACATACATGAGGAAACTTGCACACGATATCGGATTAATGCTTGGCACCGGGGCACACATGAGGGAGCTACGTAGAACCCGTACAGGTCCCTATAGAGAGGATGAAACACTGGTTAGGCTGCAGGATATCAGCGAGGCACTTACATTATGGAGGAGTAGCGGGGATGAGAGATACATCAGGAGGATAATACTCCCGGTTGAGACATCGATAGCTCACCTACCGAAGATAATGATACTTGATACAGCTGTAGACGCAATAGCTCATGGAGCCAATCTAGCTGTACCAGGCATCGCTAGGTTAACAAGTAATGTTGAGAGAAATAAAACTGTAGCTATCCTAACGCTTAAAGGTGAGCTGGTGGCGCTGGGTACGGCGCTATATAGTGCAAAGGAGATAGCTGGGATGAAGAAGGGTGTGGTGGCGAGGACCCGGAGGGTGGTAATGCCTACAGGGATCTATCCCCCCGCATGGAGGAAGGGGCAGCCGGGATGACGCACTACTATAAGCCTGGCCAGCCAGGCGAGAGGAAGCTCTTTTCCTTCACTATTCACGGCTATACATTCGAGTTCATATCTTACACGAGTCTCTTCTCGGGATCCAGCTTGGATGATGGGACAAGACTACTCCTCGAGAACATCATGGTGCCGAGGAGCGGCGTGGTACTAGATATAGGGTGTGGCTATGGAGTGATAGGTATAGTGGTAGCTAAGTTGAACCCCTTGCTCGAAGTATATATGACTGATGTAAACCCATTAGCAGTCAAGGTGGCTCGTTTAAACGCCTCAAGGAATAATGTAGAGGATAGGGTAGTAGTCCTCCAGGGTGATAGGTATAAGCCTGTAGAAGGAATGAAGTTCAATGCCATATACTCCAATCCCCCACTCTCAGCAGGAATGAGGATAGTGGAGGACATAGTTTTAGGAGCTAGAAGATACCTGACCGAAGACGGCTTCGCACAGTTCGTGCTAGCTAGAGGAGGAGAGTACCTGGCTGAGAAAGCAAGGGAGAGTTACAGCATCGTCGATGCGAAAAGTAAAAAAGGCTATATCCTCCTATATCTTAAACCATGAGGAGCGCCGGGGTGCCCGAGCGGTCTAAGGGGCTGGCCTTGAGAGCCAGTGGGCTCACGCCCGCGCGGGTTCAAATCCCGCCCCCGGCGTCATCCCTTATTTATTAGATTTTTGGTAGTTACCCTGGAATTACCCCTAAGTTCATGGGAGTTATGGTTTATCTTTTTTTCTCGGTGGAGTGTAAAGGGGTTTTAAGCTCTGACCTCCTCCCCGCCCTAAAGGGTTGGGGTTCCCTTTAGGGCGGGAGGTTCCTCGCATCTATTCAGGGTTTACGTTATCTGCAGGGCAGTTGAGGGGATAAAGGAGTTAATCTATACAGCCACAGTGATTGTTGATGAATGTTAGTCGGCGATTACCACAGTAACAGTGGTGGGTGATGCGTTCACAGGGTTAATTCATATTACGATGATTTTTGGAGTGATCGTGGTACTGTTAATAGCGTTGATATTCTATTCATGGTTGAAGGGTAGATATTGTAGATGAATAGTGTTTCTCGGTTTTCCCTACCTACTAGCTCCCCGATATGCTTCTCGGTCAGTGTTATGGATCCGGCTTGTTCTCTAGATAGAAAAATTTATAAAGTATCCCACTGATTACTGTATGTGATTTAAATCTGGGTGGGGCCATGGTGTTCAATAAATATGTCTTATTAATAGTAGTACTGGCTCTACTATTAATCCCACTAGTATTCTCTAACGAATCAGAGGCGTTAATAGTCAATGGGGGCTCAAACAAGGTAAGAGTAGTGATAGGATATAGGGATGAATCCTCTAGGCAGAACCTGTTGAGGAACCTCGGGGTATCACCAGTGAAAGAGATCAGGGATCTAAAGATACTGGTTGTCGAGATACCTGAGTCATTGATAACCCGTGTTAAAAGCCTGCCGGGTATTAGATACATTGAGAAAGATATAGAGGCCAGGGCTTTCGGCATAAGCAACTATTATGGTGACATCAAGTGGAACATGTACATGATCGGCATAACGGATGTCTGGGACTACTATTATAAATACTATGGCAGGTATACATTCGGTAGGGGAGTAGTCGTAGCTGTCCTTGACACAGGTATTGATTACACCCATCCGGACCTCTATGGCAGGGTTGCATACTGTATAAGGACAACTGGCTCAACCACTTATAGGGGTACTTCACTAAGTAACTGCATGGATGGAAACGGGCATGGAACACATGTAGCCGGGATAATTGCGGCGACTATAAATGGTGCGGGCGTAGCAGGTGTAGCACCAAACGTGACCCTGATAGCGGTTAAAGTACTCTATGACTCAGGAAGCGGGAGCGTTACAGATATAGCTGAGGGAATAGTGGAAGCTGTGAAGGCTGGAGCATACATACTCAGCATGTCGCTTGGTTCCTCAAGCGATAATAGCGTGTTAAGGGATGCATCAAACTGGGCTTACCAGCAAGGCGCTATACAGATTGTTGCAGCAGGTAACTCTGGCGATGGAAACCCAAGTACAGATAACGTTAACTACCCAGCTAGATACCCATGGGTGATAGCTGTTGCAGCAGTGGATTCAAACGGTAATACACCATCATGGAGTAGTGATGGACCGGAGGTTGATGTGGCGGCGCCCGGAGTCAACATATTATCTACGTACCCGAATAAAAAATACGCTTATCTAAGCGGTACATCAATGGCTACCCCGCATGTAACAGGTGTTGTGGCAGTTATAGAAGCCATGAGGTATGCTGCTGGTAAAAGCTGGCTGGGCTTCGACGCTATTTATAAAGTCCTGACATCTACAGCATATGATCTAGGTTCTTCAGGCTTCGACGTTTACACCGGGTATGGACTAGTGGATGCGTACAGCGCAGTCCAATACGCGTTAAGTCTACCCTAGTTTCTCCTCCAATATTTTTTCATGGGGTCTCAGACCCTCAATTCTTTTCACACTCCATGTCTCAACATGGATGTTTGATCTCCCTGGTTCTATTCTCCTTAAGGGGCCAAGGGTCTCTAGCTCCAGGAATCTATCATTAGTGTATACTTCTACACTCGAGCCGAAGTCGGGGTATACAGCGTCTTCTTCTCTGAAAGACTTCTTGAACAAGTATTCCTCCACCCAGTACGCGATCCATGAGGGATTGGCTCTAGCACCTATTTTAACCGGGTTTTTAACACCTGGGTCTTGATGTACTATGATGTAGCTACCTCTAAGCTTAATCCTCGGGTCATCTAGCCTAGTGTACGGCCATGCCACAATGAATCTATCTGGGAGTAGGCCGTGGTGATCCACCTGCCTCGGCTTAAATGGTATTATAGCGAATCCATTACCCCTCATAACTGAGATAGCCCAGCACGAGAACTCCAGTGGCCATCTACCTATATTGATTATTTCATGGACTACTTTCACCGAGTAGTCTTCTTCACCCGGTGTAACACGTATCTTCTTTAAAACATTGTTAGCACGCTCCGGGTTGCCGACGATCTCGATCTCATCTCTCTCAATCCTTAATTCAACTGGTTTATCGTCAAGTGAGTAGGAACGCGGCATGGCTTCAGGCGATGTCCAGAGCCTATGTCCCCCATGTATTTTCCAGGTGCCCTCGGGCGTTTCAATACTGATATCTGGTATTATACTGAATAAATTGAACTCGGGCTTCTCAAGGGGGGCGATATATAGTATCCTGGGACCTATGTCCAATGGTATACCGATCAATAGCTTGTTGACAATGTAGATTCTAAGCCTGTACCCCTCGACTATCTTCTCGGTGTACTCCATTGACACGTCCCTCCGGGAAGTTGTTTTTAGTGTGGTGCGTCGACACATCTTATTACTCTAATATCTATATCTAGGGTTATTTTGCCCGGTTGTGTCCTCACTTATTATAGACTCGATGACTACTTTAATTGCTTTGATCATTAATTCGGGACTCATACTCGGCGAAACACCATGCGACTCCATTTTGGCAGCTTGCTCTGGTAGGTATGGTAGATGGATAAACCCGGCTCTCAAGGGATAGCCATAAGTGTATCCATGATGCAGTAACTCGTAGAATACTAAGTTGCATACATATGTGCCAGCAGTATTGGATACAGCAGCCGGTATGCCTTCCTCAGTTAGTTTCCTAACTATCTTCTTTACAGGTATTGTTGCCAGGTAAGCTGTGGGGCACCGGGTTCAATTGGTTCATCCTCAGGCTTCACGCCATCGTTATCAGGTATTCTCACATTCATCAGGCTTAATGCGACTCTATCGATCCTAACGCATTGAGTCCCGGGAGCCAGCCCCAGAGTATCCTCATGAGGCCGGGTGGAAAATCATCATGAAGGTGATGGAGCTACTGGAGATCAAGGGGTTAGAGAATAGGTTTCCCCATGAGTTAAGCGGGAGCAGAGAGTAGCTATTGCAAGGGCATTGGTTAAGAAGCCGGCGTCAATAGTAGCTGATGAACCGTTTTCAAACCTCGATGAATATAGTGCCGAGAGAGTTCTAGGGGTCTTCAAAGAAATGGCCAAGGATGGGACAGCCATATTAATAACCACTACAGAGATGAAGGCTGAATATGGGGCGACCCGTTACTATGTGCTTAAAGGTGGAAGATTATACGTAGATTAAAAAGCTTTATAGAGTATCAGCAAGGTCCTCTAATAAATAAGGGTAGTGTAAAAATGTATTTACAACTGAAAGCCTCACCCTTTAGGGCAGGAAGGAGGTCAGCTAGATGGGTTTTGCAAAGCCCCATTTCTCCAGTGCTCTTGCCAGCTCTCTATGTGTCTTAGCGTACTCGTCTAGTGGAATATTATTCATTATTGCCTCCAGTGCCTGTCTAACAGCCAGTGCTCCGGCTCTAGGCCCGTCTGGATGACCTATTACCCCACCACCTATTTGTAGCACCAGGTTTGTACCCAGAGCCTCTATTACTGGTGGGAGGTTGCCTGGGTGTAAACCACCTGATGAGACAGGCATTGCCGGCTTGATGTGGTGCATTGGTTGCTCTAGGTGGTATATGTCATCTGGGTCTGGCTTGAAGTGTATCTCTCTCAGTATTTTAGCATATCTTATAACGTCTAGCTTCCCGCCTTCGAGTTTTCCTGCCCCGGCTGTGCCAATGTGTAGTTGGTCTATTCCTATGATCCTGTATAATTTAGCCAACACGTACATTGAGATGCCGTGGTATGGATTCCTGGTGAAGGCTGCATGCATTGCTCTGTGCCCATGTATTGCTAGTCCATACTCCTCTGCTAGATCCCTGATATATGTCAGTGCGCTCCACCCGGTGATCACGACATCGACCATTATGTATGGGTTACCGTAGTCTGCTACTAGCCTCAGCCTCTTCTCCATTTCACGTATATCGGAGGTAATATTGGCGAACCAGACTTTTCTCTCACCTGTCTCTTTCTCTACTTTATCAATGACCTTCATAATGGCCTTAGCTCTGGCCTCGAACCTACAGAAGCTTGGGCTGGTCAGGTTTTCATCGTCTTTTATGTAGTCTAATCCACCGCTTAGCAACTCTAAAGCCAGCTTCTCCACTTCCTCCGGTGAGTAACCCTCCTTGGGCTTCGGCACCGTGCCTACTATAGGCCTATCCTTTACCCCGAATATCTCTCTAACACCATTTAATCCCTTACTGGGTCCCTTAAATGACTCGAGGAATTTCTTGGGGAGATATATGTCCTCGAGTCTTAATCCTTCAACACGCTTCATACCAAATATGTTTCCAGCTATGGATGCCAGCAGGCCCGGTATATTTCCTTCCTCGAATAACTCCACTGGGTATGCTATTTTCACAATCCATGATCCATCGCCAAGGTCTTTAAAGTAGTATGCTTTACCACTCAGCCTTCTAACTCTCCCTACATCGTACCAATTGTAAAGGCTGGTCCACGTACCAGTGCTACTCTCAGCAGCTACGCCCCCTGCAGCGTCCTCAATAGTGAATCCCTGTGCAGGTTTAACCCTGTATACAGCTATTACATCGTTGCTGGGGTCAGGAGTATAGTTCTTATCTATGTACTCGTGGTATGTTTCAAACTCGAATTTCCCACTCATCAACTTCACCCGTTTTTGTAAAGTTAATTTTATTTATATCAATTAAATTTTATCTTTAATTGATGTTAAGAGATACCATCGCCATTTATTTCTAAGGGTAAATGGGGCTGGGTGGTCTTTTATGGGAGAGGAAGTGATTGCATCGAGAAATGGCAGGTTCGATTTTCTCGAGCACATGAGCGATATATATGTTAGAGCCTATGGTAAGGACATCCTAGAGTTATTCGAGAACAGCGGGTTAGCGTTATTCGACTCGATGACTAATATTGATCACCTTAGACCAGCCGTGGAGAAGAGGCTAGAGGTTGATGGCTTTGACATGGAGAATTTACTATATAAATGGCTTGAGTCCCTTCTGTTATTATATTACAGTGAGAAACTAATGTGTGGAAGCATAGGTGTGGAAGAATTAAGTATTGAGAGGATTAATGGGGATTTATCATACAAGCTCAAGGCACGGGTACTATGTGAGGAATTCAATCCCTTAAGACATGAGGCCAGGGTTGAGGTGAAGTCTCCAACATATAACTTAATGAGGATATTGAAGCAGGAGGATAAGTGGGTGGCTTACTTCGTCCTAGATATTTAACTCTCTTATCCTCCTAGCGCATCCCTCGCAGAAAAACCTCGACTTGGCATCGACTTCCACAACACTATTACTGAAACTCATGACACAACCCTGGTTACTACAGTGGTTTAATCCTAGTAGGTGCCCTACTTCATGCACTACTTCCTTAACCAGTCTATTAAAGTACAGGTTGAAGTCTGGTTGTAAACCATAGTATTCCTGGCGGAGCCTCCTAGTAAACACTAATGCTGTACTATTACCTGGCACAGCCTCACCGAAGACAAAGTTCAAGCCCTCTTCATACCCATCTAAATAGCCTATCCCAATCACTATTGAGTCCTCGTTAACCCCGGCTAACTGAAGGTATGAGCGGATGTGATCTATTACACATCTCGCCAGGTACTGCTTCCTCTCCCAGTTGAAGCATTTTACAGGCGGCTTTAAAACCTCGCTCCACACGTATGCCCCTACTTTAACACCGGCCCTCTTTAATGAATCCACTAGTAAATCCCTTAACGCGTCGAGGTACTCGAGTACACCATAGCTTGTTAACGGGACAATGATTATCTTTACCAAGACTTTGACCACCTAGACTTGGATTAGATTACTGAAGAATATAAAGACACTGGGAGGATGAGTCATGGTATGCCGCCGCGGGGACTTGAACCCCGGACATCCCGGTCTTCAGCCGGGCGCTCTCCCAGCTGAGCTACGGCGGCACCATTATTAATTGATTAAACAGGGGTTTATTAGGTTTTCCACGAGCCAGAGGGTGTTCGCTATCTCGAGGGAGTTCTGTACTGTGTTAATTATTTTTATATTACGTCTTGGATGGATACTAATGTGGTGTATTAGAATGCTCGCCGTGATCCTGGCTGGAGGATATGGTAAAAGGCTTAGACCATACACGGATGACGTTCCTAAGCCAATGATCCCGGTTGGGGATAAACCTATCCTGGAATGGCAGATCGAGTGGTTGAAAAAGTATGGGTTTAGGGAGATAGTTCTCCTAGTTGGCTATAGGAAGGAGAAGATAATAGAATATATTGGTAGTGGGAGCAGGCTTGGCGTGAGGGTTACATACGTAGTTGAGGATGAACCCTTGGGGACTGGGGGAGCCATTAAGAACGCTGAGCATGTCTTATCCAGGAACGGCACGTTCCTAGTTATCAACGGAGATATAATTACCAATCTCAACCCGCTAAAGCTAGTCGAGAAACTCGAGGGTTCAAGGTATCTTGGTGTAATAGCATCGATACCTCTGCCAAGCCCATATGGTGTCCTCGAAATAGAGGATGAAGACAGGGTTAAGGGATTTGTTGAGAAGCCCCAGTTAAGTGACTACTGGATCAATGCCGGAGTATACGCTTTAAACCCTGAGGCTTTAAGATACTTCCCAGAGAAAGGGGACTTGGAGAAAACAGCGTTCCCTGCCATGGCCCGGGATGGAGTGCTAGGTACGGTGAGATATACTGGTGTATTCTGGAAGGCTATAGATACATTCAAGGAGTTAGAGGAGGCGTCCAGGGCGATCCATGAAATATTCCATGAATCACCTCAGCCACTTAGAAGGAGGGAGTAAGAATGATTCTAAGCGACTGGGATATCCGGGTTTACATCGAGAAGAAGCTCCTGATTATAGACCCGTTATTCGATGATACAGTGAGGGAGAATGGAGTGGACTTAAGGTTCGGGGACGAATTCTGTAGGTTCAAGAGGGAGAACAGTGTAGTTGATACCTCGAGGGACGGGGTTGACAATGTGTTAGAGTGCTATAGGGTTAGAGGCGATGGGTTCGTGATAAACCCGTTGGAGCATGTTTTAACCACGACCCTTGAGTATGTTGAGTTCCCCCATGACCTAGTGGGCTTGGTGAATCTTAGAAGTACTTTTGCCCGCTTCGGCTTATACATTCCGCCGACAGTGATAGATGCCGGGTTCAAGGGGAATATAACCATTGAACTCGTAGGTAGCACGGTACCGGTTAAGGTTTATCCGGGTCAGAGATTCCTCCACTTAATACTGGCGAGGACCAGTAGCCCTGTGTACAAGCCTTACACGGGTAAGTATCAGGGACAGCGAGGTGTAACACCGCCCAAGCTCGATAACAGCTCCTCTAAAAATTTATTAAATACCAGCTAGTTTCTAATTCATGGTTTTAAACACTGTCTCAACTATCTAAGACTTGATGGTAGAGTGGGTCGGCTTGGTTAATGATCCACTGGCTGTAGTAGGACCATTTGCAACCATTATTGGTGGGGCTGAAGTAGTAAAGATACGGGCTTCAATAGTATTGAAGAGGGTTGGCTACAGGGTTCTACTTGCCGGTCTCGCCCCCATTAGGCTGGGGGGTTTTATTACAGGTGTACAGGGCTTAAGCGATGTGGAAGTGTATAGTTTATTCAAGTGGTTTCCACAGGTATTCATACTCTACCAGATGCAACTTAGTAATATAGTCGTTGAGAAAGCAGTGAAACATCGCAGACCGGACCTGGTCTTCATAGATAACGAGGGCTCTAAGGGGATCGATGAGTTAAAGAGGGTTATCGGCTTTAAGCTGGTTAAATACATTCACTTCCCCCACAGCATCTATGTGGCCACAGAGAATTGTAGTAGTTTTAAGAGCAGGAAGATAGAGTCCTACTGTCGTGATGCTGTATCTTACTCTAGGAAGTACTTCTCAACGGTTTTCTGGAACGCTTACTGGGCTATATACCTGAAACTACTGGAGGCAAGCATCCCTGAAGACCCATTCCTACACGCGGATCTCGTTATAACTAACTCGGAGTACACGGGGGATATACTTAGGGAATTATATGGCGTTGAGCCACTAGTATTACATCCACCAGTATACATCGAGGACCTCCTCAGCTGCGGGAGAAAAGGGTTCGATGAAAGAGAGAATAGCGTGGTTATGGTTGGTAGAGTGAGTAGTGAGAAAAGGCATGATGACGTTATAAGAGCTATAGCCTTACTGGAGGAGCGGCCTACGTTGAAGATCATAGGCGCGTTAACAAGGGGAAATATCAACTACTTAACACATCTAAGGAGGCTTGCCGTGAAACACAGGGTAAGGCTAGAACTATACCTTAACGCATCCAGGGAGACGTTGATCGAGAACCTTTGCTCATCCAAGATATTTGTACATGCCACAGTAGGCGAGCACTTCGGTATTGCCGTGGTTGAAGCCATGGCAGCCGGGATCCCAGTTATAGTGAATAGGAATAGTGGGAGCTATAGGGATATATTAGTCAACGGGTATTATGGATTAGGCTATTCATCGATAAGGGAGCTCTCAGAGCTGTTGAAGAGCCTGATACACGATAAGGTATTATGGAGCAAATATCATGATCTCTCGCTATCTAGGAGTATAGAATACGATTCCAGAGTGTTCGAGAAGGCTCTAGCCGATAAAATACGTGGCCTCCTGGATGCTGGATAGGTAACGTGAATAGGGTGTTTAATCCTGCCGTTTATCCCTAGGTGTTCACTCCAATTATATATGTTCATGGCCGCACCTTATTCTAGTAATAATATGATTGTTGAATCATGTGGATCATGTGGTTTAGGTGTATTCCATGAGTAGGGTTGACGCGGTTATACTATTGCTCATTGTATTAGTGGGTATGCTTGTTAGAGTCCCTTTCCTATGGACTACCTGTGGTAGTGACGTGGTTCAGTTCGCTGGTTTCGCAGATACCTTTCTACACCATGGTTTCCACTTCTATGATTACAACTACCTTGAGGCACCCGGCAATAACTGGCCGTATCCATGGAAGTATATTTATGGACCGGTACTCCTCCTCATATTGGCTCCTTTAAGACTTATAGCACCGGATCCTGTGAAGGTGGTCAGGGATCACGGGTTGAATATATATGCCTCCCCATCGTGGTGTGGGATTGTTAAATCTGTCTTCTCATTATTTGATGTTCTAACAGGGATCATGATCTACTATACTGCTAGAAGGATTTTTTCGACGAGTAGGCTGGTGGCAGCGATTGCTTCCTTACTATACTTATTGAACCCGATGACCATATATATCTCAGCGATATATGGCATGTTTGATAACATGGCTTTATTCTTCCTGCTCCTTGGGTTATACATGTACATGGATGGCAGGCATATGTTAGCCGGGTTGTTCATCGCTGGGTTCTCGGTCTCCGTTAAGCAGACTATCCTGCCTTCACTGCTAGTGTTGATTACCGATGTCTTCAAGAAGCATGGTTTATCGGGGGCTTCATTAAAGTATATCATGGTGGTTTTAACAGGTGCATTAGTCCCCTTCACCCCATTCATCATTGCTAGCCCGGGCACGATGGGATCACTGCTTAATGCATTGCTAGAATCATCTAAGCCTGGATATACTGAGCCCGTTGTATATAGTTTCAACGGTTTATCAAGCCTCATCACGTATAATTTCAGGGGTTACATCTGGGTTATTGAGTCATGGTGGGTTTTCTTCACTGTTATAACCCTCTCACTCCTACTACTATACTATAAGCAGGGGAGTACTTTACTCCTATGTGTCTCACTCGCATATATTGCTTTTACTGCTTTCTACTGGAGGGTGAACCACCAATACCTGGTTCCACTAATAGCCTATATATCTCTGCTACTGGTAGCCGGGGAGAACGCTGTATCTAAGCCCCTCTTATTATTTACATATATATGGATAGGGTTATGGCCTGTGGCGTTTCCCACGAGCTGGTGGAGTCATGTACACATTGAGAATCCAGATGTGAATATATGGAGGCTCCTGGACTCCATTACTCTAATGATCTTTGATCCGGCCTTCTACGTAGCCTACTCGCTTGCCTTAACAACAAGCTTCTACATCATTATAGGATCCACTATGGTGCACTGGTTGAAACAGTTGATGAATAAGAGGAGTGCCGCCGCCGGGATTTGAACCCGGGTCTCCCGCACCCTCTCCTCAACGGGCCTTAGGGTGTCACGGGCTCGAGAGGCCCGCATACTTGACCGGGCTATACTACGGCGGCAGTCCGGATATGAATCATATGGATCAAGGTTTTTAAAACATTACTATCCAAGGTTTAAATAGTGTTTCACAGATTAGAGAACACAGGCTTGAGATTGTAAGGTGTATACGTTGAGAGCGATGGTTCTCTATTCTCCAGCTCCTGTCGAGTCAAGGCCGTTGAAATATATGGATGTCGAGAAACCAAGCCCCGGTAGAGGCGAGGTCTTGATAAGGATCCTCAAATGCGGCGTGTGTAGGACGGATCTCCACATTGTTGAAGGCGAGTTGAAACCTGTAAAGCTCCCACTGATACCCGGGCACCAGGTAATCGGTGTAGTAGAAGATGTAGGTGAGGGGGTTGAAGGAGTTAGGAGGGGAGAGCGTGTTGGAGTTCCATGGCTATACTATGCTTGTGGTGAATGCAGGTATTGTAGAAGAGGTCTCGAGAATCTCTGTGAAAACGCTTTATTCACAGGCTACAGTGTGGACGGCGGGTACGCTGAGTACATGGTTGCAAAGGCAGGCTTCATACATAGGATACCTGATGGAATAGATGACACCCATGCAGCTCCATTAATGTGTGCTGGTGCAATAGGCTATAGATCCCTAAAGCTAACGGGGCTCCTTGGTAAGGGTGATGCAACCCTGGGTCTATTTGGCTACGGTGCAGCCGCACACCTTGTTCTACAGGTGGCTAGGAGGCTTGGCTTAAGAGTATACGTGTTCACGAGTAATAGGTGGAAGATAGAGAAGGCTCTCGAGAACGGTGCCGAATGGGCTGGCTCAACAAGTGAGGAGCCCCCGCGTAGACTCGATGCTGCAATAGTGTATGCACCTGTGTCCAGCGTCTTCATTGAGGCATTGAAGAAGATAGATAAGGGTGGGAGAGTAGTATTGGCTGAGATATATATGACTCCAATCGAGCAGCTGGACTACAGCCTCCTATGGCATGAGAAAGAAGTTAAAAGCGTTGCGAATGTAACTAGGAAGGATGTAGGAGAGTTCCTAGAGGTAGCCAGTAGACACGGTGTGAAGCCTGAAGTGAAAACCTATAGGCTTAGCGAGGCCAATGAGGCATTAATAGAGTTAAAGAAGGGGGGACACTTAGGGCAACTAGTACTAGATGTAGCTTAAATCTACTCTTCACACATACTCCAAAGATCCACTGTTAAATCCGGGTTTTCAAGCACTATGCTGTAGGTTGAGTGGTTAAAGCTTATCGACACAGCCTTAAACAATACTCCTTTAGCTACAGCATCCCGGACAACCCTTCCTATTTCCTTATCGAAACCGCAATACAGCTTAAAGCCTCTTGCACCTGGTACACTGGACACGAACACAACTATTGATTTAACACTTGTTGAGGCTAGCTCGCTGAGAACCCTTATCTGTCTCCTACCTCGCTCAGTGGGTGCATCCGGATACCCGGAATAACCGTTTAGATTCATCACGGCGCTCTTTAACTCAATGAATACCATGGTGTTCCCGCATTTAAACAGGAAGTCTATCACAGCCTGATTAATCCTTATGTTTCTCTTAATAAGGCTACAGGGGTTCAACCATGGTATCAACCCTGACTCGGCTGCCTTCAGAAACGCTTTCTCCTGGATACTGGTATCCAATAGGATTACTTCCTCATTATTGTAGACACCTAGAAGCCTGTGCCTGAGCTTGACACCATTTATATTCATGAGCACGCCCCGCCTCCCGGGTTCGAGTATTCCATATAGCCTGCCGGTGTTGTTGAGGTGTGCCTGGATCAATCCATCACCGGCTTCGACTAACACTGTGAAGCGGTTGAGCCGTTTAATTATGGTGCACTCGAATATCTTACTGGGGTCGAGTGTTAGAAGAGGGTACACTATTTTCTCCCCCTGTAGTTTTCCGTTTGTCCCTAGAGGGCTGTTCTGTGCTTTTTAGGGTCATTTAGGGTCGCCTCTAGGGACTTCCGCCTCGCCCACAGGTCACGTGCTATCACCGTGGGTTCA
>NZ_JBMFMW010000013.1:0-17693 GCF_049970475.1 Desulfurococcus sp. | reverse complement strand
ATGTTGGTGCAGCACCATACCTATACATAACGGGGAGACCAAAGGCGTTCTCAACCATGCCAACTATGGAGGTAGCTAGGTTATTAGTTATAGATTTCTTGAAGCTGAACTCTGCTGTTATAGAATATGATATGAGGGAGTTCGAGAACCTATATGATAACACGGTCTTCCTCGAGTATGGTGAGAAATATGAGGAGGAAGGATTTAAACTGGTCCTGGAGAACGCGGGACACATTATTGGTAGTAGCATGACGTACCTTGAAACAGGTAGTGGGCATAGGTTAATGTATACTGGTGATATTAATAACAGGGATACATGGACTTTACCAGGTGCCGAGACTCTGGAACTAAATGTTGAAACAATACTCATTGAGTCAACATATGGGGGTAGAAATCATCCTCCTAGATACATTGTTGAAAAGAAACTGTTGGAGATAGTTGAGGAGACTATTGATAGGAAAGGGACCGTCCTAATACCGGCTTTCAGTGTTGGGCGGAGTCAGGAGATAGCCACGTTAATAGCTGCGGAAGCACCCTATGTTGACATATACTTGGATGGCATGATCAAAGATATAACCGAGATATATCTCAGATACAAGAAGTACTTGAAGGATTCATCCCTCTTTGCTAAAGTCTTTGAAACAGTCAACTTTGTTACAGGTGCGAAGGAAAGAAAGAAAATCATAAACAAGCCCTGTGTAATAATAGCTTCAGCTGGAATGCTCAAGGGAGGTCCCAGCGTCTACTACCTTAAGAAAATATATCAGAATCCGAGGAACTCAATAGTGATGGTGAGCTATCAAGCACCCAATAGTAATGGCCATAAATTACTAGAAGAGGGAGGGATTCCAGAGCTGGAAATCGATAGGGTTAATGCAAGGGTTGAATGGCTTGATTTCTCCAGTCATGCAGGGCAGGATGGACTACTAGATATAATATCAAGATACAGGACATCACTAAAGAACATTGTTATAATCCATGGAAACGAGGATGAAGCCACCTCTTTAAGAGACGTGATCCTTGAGAAGCTAGGTAGCGATATCAATATCTATATTCCCAAAGTCGGAGACGAAATAGTGATTCAGTGAGCAGCGCCGGGGCGGGGACTCGAACCCCGGACCACCGGGTTTCCGCACCAGGCTTCTCGCTTAAGCGGTTAACAGCCCGGCGCTCTACCGAGCTGAGCTACCCCGGCATCATTATTTCATAAGAATCCTAAGGGGATTATAAATTATTTTATAAAATTTATTGCGAGGTGCCTATGGAAAAATTATGTATAATTGAAAACAACTATGGAGATAGGAAGTCCTCGGGTTTAGGCGGCTCTGGTTTCAGCCCTTTCCTGGTTCTAATCTTCGCGATTAGATCCATTAACATGTTCTCGGGAACCGGTGCCCACCTACTGAATTCCTGTCCCCAGATAGCCTTACCTGCTGTAACATTTCTCAGCATATCAGCTATATCGAATGACTCTGACACAGGTATCTCAGCTATTACCCTAGCTGTGGTCTCCATTTGCTGCACCTCTATGAGTTTACCTCTCTTCTTCGTTATCACTGAGGAGATGTTGCCTATATACTCCATTGGGGACCTTATATCGAGCTTTAATATGGGTTCAAGTATTGTTGGCCTAGCCGTTAGGAAACCAGCGAATATAGCGTTTCTAACTGCTGGGAATATCTGTGCCGGTCCCCTGTGTGCAGGGTCTTCGTGGATCACCGCATCATGTAATACGACCTTCACACCTCTAACAGGCTCCATTGCTAATGGGCCTTCCCTCATTGCCAGTCTAAAGCCTTGTATGATAGTGTCCTTGACTTCCCTCAGGTATTGTACACCTGTTGTCATATCAATGAGTATATTCAGGTTTTCATCAATGGCCATTATTCTTCTAGCCTCGTCGGCATCCCATCCAGCTTGTTCTCTCAGTATCTTAGCTCTCTCACGTGCATCCATGTCCTCCATTATAATGCCTTCGGATAATAACCTGAGCGTCTCCTCATTTAATGGTGTAACACTTATGTAGAACTTATTATGCTTGTTAGGCGACTTCCCTTCGAATACCTGGCTTCTATCCCTAATGGTTTCCCTATACACTATGACAGGCGGAGAGGTAACTACCTCGAGCCCATATAGATCTTTCAAAAGCGTTAAAGCTATCTCTATGTGTAACGTGCCTACACCGCTGAGTAGGTACTCGCCAGTCTCCTCATTTATTTTCACTATAAGGCTTGGATCCTCTAGGTGCAACTTATATAATGCATCAATGAGCTTTGTTGTCTGCTGGGGGTTCTTCGGCTCTATAGCAACTGTGACAACCGACTCGGTTATCATCTTGAGCTTCTCGAAAGGCGTCATAGTGTCCTTGTACTTCATTGATACCACTGTTTCACCAGACCTGGCTTTCTCTAATCCCAGTGCAGCAGCTATGTTGCCAGCTGTTATTTCATCAGCTAGCTCTCTATATGGACCCATGTAGAGGCTTACCTGTAATACTCTCTGTGGTACTCTAGCATTCACCAGCCAGACTTCTTCACCGGGTCTAAGGGTACCCGAATATATTCTACCAGTCGCAACTAATCCAGCGTGAGGGTCAACCCTTATATCATTTATCAGCATCACTAATGGACCGTTTGGATCAGCCTCTATTAAGTGCTTTACGATTTCGTGATTGGGGTCGCCGTGCCATATCTTTGGAATCCTGTATCTCTGAGCCTCTCTCGGGTTTGGAATGTGTTTAACAACCATGTCTAATATTGCTTCATGTAAGGGGGCTGTCTTCTGTAGCTCTGCAACAGCCTCCTTACCTCTAGTATAGACATCGACTATGTCAGAGAACTTTATTCCTTTCTGCTGCACCAAGGGTATTGTAAGTCCCCAGCGGTCTCTTGCTGAGCCAAATGCCACCTGTCCCTTCATTGGATCTAGTAGCCAGGCTTTCTGGAATTCTTTATCAGCATATGTAGCAATAAGCGTGTTCACATCCCTGACTATTTGGACTAGCCTCTGCTGGATTTCAGTTGGTGATAACCTTAACTCCTTTATCAATCTATCTATCTTATTTATGAAAAGCACCGGGCGGACCCGTTCCTCTAATGCTACACGGAGATACATCTCGGTCTGGGTCATAACGCCTTCTACAGCGTCTACAACGACTATAGCGCCATCTATCACCCTTAGGGCACGAATGGTTTTGGACTGGAAGTCGACGTGACCAGGTGTATCTATCAGGTTTATTAGATACGGCTTACCCTTGTACTCGTGGTATAGGCTCGCATTTGCAGCCTTAACCGTCATCTGCCTCTTCTGCTCGACATCAAGGTAGTCTAATGCCAGGGCCTGACCAGCTATCTTCTCGGAAATTAATCCTGCAGCGCTTAACAGTGTGTCGGATAGAGTTGTCTTTCCATGGTCAACGTGGGCTGTAATACCTATGTTCCTGATCTGCTCGATATTCCCCATTATCTTTAATACTTCGCTGGTCTGCTTAAACTTAACCATATTCGATCCCCATTATCTTTCACGAATAAGTATAATCTGATTATAAAACTTTAATTTTAAGCTTGGTACCAGGTTAGAACATCCCTTAGCAATGCTTTGATCGGTTAAGGACTATTAGAAATCATGGCATTTGTATCTAGGCTGAAAAAGCTTGTCCGCCTTAGCGTTTAATGGGTCTCTCTGGATACATATTCATTGAGTAATTCCTCGAAGATGCTTCTGGCATAATTGATTGCATCCTGTAGTATTTGTTCATAGTTGTATACATCGCCGAAGGGGCCTGTTGCTTCCAGGTCTAATACGAGGTTCAAGCCGTCCCCCACTTTTTCAATGCTTATAATGGTGTTGAAATAGGTCTTTTTAGGTAGTTTTGATACTAGGTACTCTGATACTTTCTCATCTACTTTACTGATTATATTTTCCAGCATATCCTCGGTGAGTCCCTGAATATTTATTCTGCCGAGAACCCTGTCATTCGATTGATAATCCATGCTTGCTTAATGCCTCCTTAATACGTCCCTCCAACTCGTTAACCTGCTTGTTGAGGAATTCTAATTGCTTACGGTACTTATCTCTTTTAACCACAAGTAGCTCTTTTCTTTCCTCGAGTTCCTTCACGATATCTGCCCTGCTCTTCTTGACGATGACATGTCCTACGACCTTGTATAGCTCTGTACTATCATCAACATTCTTTAGAGTATCCATTACATTCTCTACATCGCTGAGTTCAGCCTCAACCATTTTTAGCTCAGCATCTATTCTAGCCTGGTGCTCCCTTAAGGTCTGATACTGGATTAGTAATTGTTGGACCTCGGGCGGGAGGGTTTTTTCACTCATTTCCTAAACACCTTACCAAGTCTAATAGCATGAGTACTATATTTGTAAAGCTGTTATTTAAGGCTTTTAAAATACTGGCTTTACTACATGAGAACCTGATTACTAATTTGGAGTGATTCTCAACCACCTCGCCCCTGCATTCTTTTGGGATATCATTGAGGTCGGGTTTAATGGATGCGAGTATAGCCTCGGCTACCTTCTCATATACCCCGAGCACGTATTCTACCTCTACTTTCTCACTTATATAGGATCACCCTTGCAATCCTGAGTGATGGCCCTATTCGATGGTTGGTTGAACTGTAGAATTCGACATCTACGTACTCGCCTTCCTCAAGGGCTATTTTAACATCTGGTTGACGAGAGAAAGCTTTCGACGTTATAGAGAGTAGTATATCTGCAAGGGCAAAGCACTCGTCTGTCACACATTGATCATACTCTACTTTAACACTACGGGGATTATATACTCTAATCGACTCAGGATTCTCTCTTGAGAGCCTTACTCCACTTAATAATAGTGTTGATATCCTTATAGCACTAGGTGGCATTATGGAGGAGTCCACCTTATAGATCTCTATAGTTGATGGATTCCCCCTTCTCTCACCAATTATGGCTATGTAGGACAAGCCATTCTTATAGGCCTCAATAACCAGGTCCTCCAACGTCTTTTTTCCACGGGTAACCCTGATCGAGTAAGGTATGACTGAGGAGAGATCCTTGGCAAAAGATCTTACCCTCTGAGAAGGCCTATGGGATGTGGTTATAAGAATCAAGTAGTCTACTCCCTTATAATGATATCTGAGAATAATTTGGCCGACTCTGTCTTAGGCATATATGCTCCTCCAGCCCATTTAGCCCCACATTTCTTGCAAGCCCACACACCTGTGCTTAACCTGTACACTTTACCCTTATGCCCGCAGAACGGGCAGGTGTGTGGGCTGTACCGCTTTTCTAATATATCACGTATTTTTTTCCTGAGGGTTGAACCATATCTTGTCCCATATCTACCTGCTATCCCAACTACCTTTGTCTTACCCATAAGCATTCACCATGTATACTTACTCTGATACTAAGGGTTTCATGTATTCACTTGGGTTATTTAATATTTTCTTCATTAAGTCCACGAGTTCTCGTCCCTTAGATAGCGCTATTTCAACAGTGTTATCGAGAACGCTTCTAGAGAACCCTTTCATCCCTCTTTTTTGTATACCACAGATCCTGCCTGACTCATCGATAGCGATAGTTATGAATGAATCTATTACAGCCTCCTCCTCGAGTAGGGGATCAACGATTATTACGTCGTTGTAGATACCCATTGTAACAGTGGCCACCAACGTATTTATCGGTAATGGGCCAACATACTTGGTATGGTCTACTTTATACCCGTTCTCGCCTTTAATTAACTCTGGAATCCTTGATGTTGCCAGGGCGAGCATTGAGGCAAGCATGCCGGTATCGATAATGTTGCCCTGGTGATCCACCAGGTAGATATCCGTGTAGACACTCCACACTATTTTTCCCGGCTCTATGGCTAATGCATCCAGCTTAACAGCCTTGGATTCCCTTAGTGATCTATCAATAACCCTTGCAACCTCTATCGCGTTTTCATCTGGTGGACCGGGCTCGAATGATGGTGATGCTAATGGAACAAACTCAGCATGTACTTGTAAAACTCCTTCCCCAGGTCTATCCGGGAAGGGCTCCTCTAGTTCAAGCTTTACGCCTGCTATTACCTGTGTACCTCCTAGCTTAACAAGGGAACTACCGGATGCCTTGGTTATAGGGTTCAATATCACTTCTATAGGCCGGTAATCAGTTAAACCCCTACCGTCTATTCTCTCTCCTTTCTTTATGGATTTAACTATGTTTTCCACCTGTATTCTAGGTAGTAAAGGCTCTTTCTCGGGTGTTATACTCATTCTACCTCACCTCCTCAAACATCTTGTAATACTTACGGTACATTGCCTCCTTCGCGGTTTTATAGATTTGTTCGACTCCTTTGTAAGCTATGTCTAGTGCCTGCTTGAATTCGCCAGAGGTTAAGACGCCGTTTAACTGTAGTAAAACTATCTCGCCAGTATTCGGCATGATGCCTACTGGGAGATCTGCTTCACCATACTCGTCCTCCAGCTCATTTATGTCTAGTACTAGTACTCCATCAACTTTCCCTACTGCAACACCTATGACTAGATCTCTCATAGGTATCCCCGCGTCAGCTAGTGCTAGTGAAGCAGCGGTTAGCCCTGTTGTACGTGTCCCTCCATCGGCTTGGAGGATCTCTACGAATACATCTATACTGGCCCTTGGAAACTGTGATGTAAAAACGACTGATTCAAGTGCTTCACGTATAACCTTGGATAACTCGATTTCCCTTCTGGAGGGGGCAGGTGATTTACGCTCTGTCGTAGAGAAAGGTGCCATATGATATCTTACTCTGAGTATTGCCCTATCTGGTAGACTTATATGCTTCGGCAGCGCTTCCCGTGGACCATATACTGCCGCCAAGGCCTTCGTATTACCATACTCAACCAATGCGCTTCCATTAGCATTTTTCAAGACTCCTAACGCTATTCTAACCGGACGTAGTTCCTCCGGTTTTCTCCCATCTATTCTTAATCCATCCCTGATTAATACAGGTTTTCCACTCATTTGCCTTCACCAAGCTTGGATTCTAGAAATACTCTTACTTCCTCGGTTAGACCACGTATATGTGCTTTTAACTCAATGAGTCTTATTGCCTCTATTAAAACTTTGGTAACATATTCATCCTTACATTTTAGCCATACGTACCCGTTCTGTGCAATCGTTATATCACAGCCGCTTTTACTCGATAGTAGATTATACATACTACCCTTCTTACCCACCAGCCTAGCTACTTTACTCGGCTTAATCTCGACAACTACCCCTTCAAGTATTTTCCCTAATCCTTTACCCTTCGTAGTTAGCATGGGGTCTCTGGTTCTATCGAAGATCGCTATTTTCGCCAGGATTAAATCACCTGTATCCAGGTAGTTCCTCAAGTTATGAGTTATAGGGTTGAATCCCTCGATAACATCTGAACCGGGCAGGATCGCCTTGTATGGTGCACGTATATCTATGCTCCACGAGGTTACGCCTATACTATCTACGATCCCTATAACTGTATCATCTTTCCTTGGGTAGTAAACGCTTTCAAGTGGTATGACATTGATGTCTTTATCCTCAATGTAGACTATGCCGAGTACATCGCTGTATACCTTATTGTCTAGAACATATATGTGTTTATCCGGGTACCTCTTGATCTCATTTGAGATAATGCCTTCCTCAAGTATCGCGAGGCAGTCTCCCGGTCTCACTAACTGTCTATCAGCTACTAGAACCTTCATCGATCTCTCACCCCACGTTCAATATCTTAACTTCCCCGCTACCCTTTGTTAAAGCGTTGACTTTATCTATCAACTCTTGTTGCAATCCAGCCGGAATCTCTAGCTCCACATATAAGCTCCCGTCTTCACGCCACTGGACCTTCTTAGTTGTCCCCATTGCCTGTATTTGTTTAAGCGATCTACTAGCATATTCGCTCGGTATTCTTACAGCGACATAAGCCTTAGCTATTTTTATAGGTATAACCTTGGCTAGCTGTGAAACAATATGTTCCATTTGCTGCTCAGCTGGCTTATATGGGTCTATTGATATCCTTGCTTGCTCCATCGCCAATTCAAGCCTTTTCACTGGGATAGGTAGTTTCGTCTTGGGATCTATAGCGTTTCTAGCGATCAAGTTTAATATCTGTGCCCTCTTTTCCTCAATAAACTTTCTTCTCTGTTCGGCTGTGAGCTGTAGTTCACCGCGTTTTATAATCTCCACTGCTACTACCTTGGGATCATCTGTTCCAAAAACCTCCTTCATCGACTCCGGCGAGGCCTTTAACCCTTTTCTAGCGTCTTTATAGATGAAGTCTCCAGCCACAACTTCATCTATACTTATCTGTTTTCCCTCCTTAATCTTAAGCGCTAACTCAGGGTCGACCAGGATCTCGAATCTATGTCCTTTAGCCTCGTAGCGTGCGATGACTAGTTTATCTTTCATGGCTTAAAAACCTCATATAGGGTTTGGCTCCGTGATATATTCTACATCTTTAGCTTTCCTTCTTTCTCCAATTCCTCAATATACTTCCTTATTTCATTCGGCATAAGTATTCTGAACCGACGTGACTCAACATCTACATAACCTATCTCCATGTAGTCCTCGAAAGGCTTGCCCTCTACTATCCCTGCAAGTGCTTGTATTGCTAGTTTAAGGGATTCGCTAGTATCTAAATCATACTTGTAGTTTTTCTCCAGGAATTCTATTACATTATTGCTTTTCTCACCTATAGCTGTCGCGTAATAACTAAGGTATCTCCCACTAGGTTCAGTCATAAATAACTGTGTGCCTTTTTCATCTACCCCGGCAAAAATCATTGCCACGCCGAAGGGCCTTACACCAGCATGCTGCGTGTATGCCTGCTTGACATCGCATACTAGTTTAGTTATATATTCTACTGGAGCTGGTTCATCATAGTAGAACCTATGAAGTAGTGCCTGGTTTATAGCGTAGCTTATCAATATCCTTCCATCTCCAGCCATTCCAGCATAGCTGGCGCCTATATGATCATCTATCTTGAATATTTTCTGAATCGCCTTCTCATCGATTAGCTGGGTTATCTTCCTCTTTTCAGCTGCAACGATAGAGGCGCTCTTTGTTCTTATACCTATAGTGGTCCAGCCTCTCCTCACGGCTTCGAACGCGTATTCAACCTGATATATCCTCCCATCAGGCGAAAATATTGTGATTGCCCTATCATACGCTGCAGCCATTGAGAAACCCATGTTTTCACACTCCCCGTATCCTACTCATCATTTAAATACATCTAAGTGTTTTTAACTCTTAATGCATCCATGTTAATTCCCATTACAACTGAACCGTTCACCTGGGTCGTGACTTCATGTGTTGTTCTGTATTGTATCTGCTACGGGGTTCACTCCTACTTCAATATAATTTACAGAAACATTTATCCAATAAGCTTTAATCTAATGTTTCTGCCCCTTAGGGCGAGGAGAGGGTCAGCGGTGAAAATGATAAAGCTATAATAGGTTCGATAAAGTATTCCATAGAGTAGATGATGACGCCGCTCCAGAATGAACTTGGCAGATGATTACTTCGCGACGATCTGATTAAACCGTTTACAAGTGAAAACACTGTCTTTTAAGGTAGAGTTCTCATGTGTTTTCTTCTCATCCTTGTGGACAAGGTGCAGGCCTTTGGGGCCAACCCTAAACAATAATAGAAGCGAGATAATCCTCCAGTGACAAATTGTGGATGAAATCTATTCTACGAGGTTTTTAATCCCTCTAACAATAATTAGATACCGGGTGCGGGGGTGCCCGAGCTTGGCCAAAGGGGGCGGACTTAAGATCCGCTGGCGTAGGCCTGCGTGGGTTCAAATCCCACCCCCCGCACCTCTCTATTATCAACATGGTTGATGACTGGTCTCCTCATACTTTAATACTTCTCCAGGATCTTTCTGCATTTCTTCAACGAGCCACAGGTCTTCAATGGTATGGCTATACATTTAGAGTTATTTACTTGCTTGAGGATCCCGAGGACTGCAAGCACGTGATCTTTGTAGAGATGGCTGACTCTAAGTACTCCTACTTGCTTGTCTTCCATGAAGAATATGAATTGAGGTGATGCCTTGTGGAGTAGGACTTTACCAAAGTACTCTGCGTATAGTTTCGTAAAGGAGTCTTCAAGTTGCTCCCTGGTGACCGGTTTATCGCATACAATTGAAAACGCTATGTAGCGCTTCCTAGGCTTAATCATCCCACCCTGGTTTCTGACACGTGTTTCAAGCACACCAATTATTTCAACGAGGCGTGAAACCCTATAGTGGCTCCTAATAGATAATATGAGGGCGACTAACGAGGAAGCCAGTGTAAGTAAAACTAATACTGCCTCAAAGCTATTCATCCCTACCCACCTTGCCCCTGGTTAACTGGAGTTTCTCAGAGATGATTTGATATGGCCTCGTGGTAATCGATGCAAGGGCAACGGGCTCTGGGACATCATACAGCGTTTTAAGGAGGCTTATTATTGCACGGGGGTGGTAGAGCTCCCACCAGTGCTCGGCGCCCGAACCAACTATTAATGATATATTCATCCTTAAAGCCAGGTTTATCCTTCTATAAGCCTGTCCTCTTTTAACATCATCCAGGGCCAGGAGGCTCTTTAAAGATATCTCGAGAGGCTTATTGTGAGTCTTCATAGCCCTGAACTGCTTTACATCGAAGAACTCGATGTTTTCATCATTCATTATAATAACGTTTACCCTGCTATCATGTGTGCTCCACCTAGCGGTCTGAAGCGATAAAGGCGTTACAGCAGTATAGGCTATTCCACCCTGTGTGGAAAGCATGTTCTTCAGCTCTGTGACACTAGCAGCCTTCAATACGAGTCTAGGTATCGCTACAAGAGATCTTGTCTCCAAGGGCTCTCTTAGGTCATTGCAGGCTATGAATTTAAAGTATAGTCTTCCAGCAGCTTCCAAGACATCTCCAGTGCAATTAGCAACATTGACATCTATAAACATTTGGAACCTCCTATGTAATTAAGGTAGTCAAGCTTATTATTAATGATGGCTAGGGAGCGGGATCTTTAAGCCTAGCTGGTACTTGACTGTCCCAGCGATGTTAAGCCATCGATATATCCCGATATCTTCTCAATGCTTTTAACTCCTTTGAAGTGGAGCGTTATTTTTACAACATCGTCGGAGTCGAGTAGTTTCATGTTTCCGAGGAAGGCATCCTGCTTGCTGATACGCAGTATCAAGCGCCCAGTTCTAGGATCGAATCTAAGGGGTAGGGTGATCTTCATTAATGACTTCTCAGTGTCGCTCATAGTGGATAATAAGTATTTAAGTACTTCCTCGCACTCCTCAAGTATCTGTGTCTTTATGACTACTATTCTATTACCATAGTAGCCTTCAACGGCTTCCTCGATTAGTATTAGTTTACCCCGCATTTCAGGGGGAATTAAGTTAAGTATTGATGTACGGACTCTGTTGCAATCCTCTGTGGCGTGGCAAAAAGAAGATATCTCTATGGATTGAAGCACTACTTTTCTTCTTTCAGTTTCTCTGCTATTTGCCATGGATCACGTGCTCCCCTACTGGCTTCGTGACGCTTCTTCAACTCTCTCTCTTTCAGTTTACGTTTCCACTTGTAGTACACTGTGCCTCTGAGTCCACGACTCTTTCTAAGGCCCCTCATCTTCTTCCCAGCACTGGTCAGCCCTCTGAATACTCTACCTCTATTCTGAGGCTCGCATATCCAGTTGACATCTGGGTCATTGCATATTGATGGGTGATGCGGGTCGACAAGTATTACCTCGTACCACTTGTATCTACCATCCTCGGCGACATAGTAGCTGTTAAGCACTTCTAGTCCAGGGAACTTTCTTGCAGCCCTCTCCTCAGCTATTAATCTGAGGCTTTTTGCCGGAGCGTAACCATAGACACCCATTCTCTTAGGCCTTCTTCCACTATCCGGCCTGGGCTTTCTCTGCCCTCCTTTTCTAACCCTTACCCTTACGATGATGAAGCCTACTTTAGCCTTATACCCTAGTGCTCTGGCTTTATCGAGTCTAGTCGGCTTCTCTAATCTAACAACTGAGGGCTCTCTCCTCCACTCGATCAACCTCTGCCTGATTAAGGCCTCTAGTTCCCTGCTTTTCTCCTTCCAGGCTTCAGCTATATAGTGATACATGCTCTTAGACATAGCTAAGCACCGTGACCTAGGTGTATATAATAATGAGTTAACGGGGTTTATAAAAAATAGGCTAAAACTGTGGCGAGGAAGCGTAGATGCCGCCTCCAGAGAAGATAATAGGGATAGTTGGAAAAACAAATGTGGGTAAGTCAACCTTGTTTTCAGCCATGACGCTTCTACCGGTGAAGATAGCCAATCACCCCTTCACAACAATAGAGCCGAATATAGGGGTGGGACACGTTAGAGTGAGATGTGTCCACACCGAGATAGGGTTACCTAGGTGTGATCCACGTGCAGGCTTCTGTATCTCGGGTGAGAGGTTCATCCCGGTTAAGATAATCGATGTAGCCGGTCTCATACCAGGGGCGAGCATGGGTAGAGGGCTTGGAAATAAGTTCATGGATGACCTGAGGCAAGCAGATGTTCTCATACACGTGGTTGACGCATCGGGTTCAACAGACCTGGAGGGCAATCCAGCTGCTCCTGGAACATATGATCCTGTTGAAGAAGCTGAGAATATACTTCACGAGATAAATGAGTGGTTTAAAAACATTGTTACACGGATCTGGGAGTCTAAGATCTCCAGGTTCCTTGCTTCAACTCAGGCATCACTAGACTTGATAACTCAGAATCTCTCAGGGCTGAGTGTTAGAAGACAACATGTTATAGAAGCCATTAAAAAAGCAGGCTTAGAGGACAAGCCCTTTAAAAACTGGAGTCTCACCGATGTAGCGGATTTCGCGGTTGCATTAAGAGAGGTGAGTAAACCCATTCTCATAGCGGCTAATAAGATAGATACACCTGTGGCAGTAGAATACGTAAGGGCCTTGAAAAAGAGGTTTGGCGAGGAAAATGTTGTTCCTGTAAGCGCGCTAGGGGAATACATCCTGAGGAAGGCGAGTCAAGGTGAGTTAATAGAGTATATACCGGGAGACTCGATGTTTAGAATTAAGGATTCATCGAGGCTTACTAGTGATCAATTAAAGGTACTTAAGCTTATAGAGGACAATGTTCTTAAACAATATGGTTCAACAGGGGTTCAGCAATTACTCAATCATGCCGTATTCAGGAAGCTTGGGTTAATAGTGGTATATCCTGTTGAGGATGAGAATAAGTTTACGGATCACCATGGAAATATATTGCCAGATGCTTACCTAGTGCCTAGGAACACTACTGCTAGAGAACTTGCATACATGATTCATACAGAGCTCGGTGAAGGCTTCCTCTACGCTGTTAACGCTAGAAGTAAGAGGAGGATTGGAGAGGATTATGTGCTTGAGAACAATGATATCATTAAGATTGTAGCGGTTAAATCCAGGAGCAGTTAGGATAATTAAACATCAATGCGTGCCAGGGATCTGCTTGAATATTTTTTCCCAGTACCTCTTAGCCTCCTTATAGTAATAATCATTCTGCTTCCTCCCGCCAAAGTACTCTATGCCATTTCTCTCCAATACGGCTTTTAATTGCTCTCCCTCTCTTGCATCGAGCTCTCCATGGTTTACAAGGTAATCCACTACTTCAAAGGCTTCTTCAAGGCTTTTACAGCGTCTAATATAGTCTACTACTGTAGGTGTGTATCCGCTCCACGGATCGGAGAAGCCCATGTTCACGCTTAATTTTAGAGATATATCTTTCTCCTCGAGTACCTCTCTAGCTAGATGCGGGTATTTTTTCTTGAAGTCATTTATTCTATATGTGTCCGCCATTATTTCTCACTGATTCTATCTTTATTCAACCCGGTTTTTATCTCTACTCTTCCATCACTGTAATAAATAGAGTTCGAGGCCACATCCCTATATACAACTGAGCCAGGCATAATCCATGTATCACTCCCTATTTTCACCCCGGGCATCAGCGATACATTAACACCTGTTTTCACATTAGCCCCTATCACAGCACCCATTTTCTTTCTGCCGGTGTCCTCCACATGGTCTTTTATAAGCATTTTAACCGTTGCCTCGTCAAACCTTAAATTAGCTGTTATCGTTCCAGCGCCGAGGTTGACGTTTTCACATACTATACTGTCACCGATGTACGTGAGATGACTGGCGTGCACATTTTCTAGTATTATGCTCTCCTTGACTTCAACGCTGAAGCCTATTTTGGAACCCCTACATATAACACTCCAAGGCCTGATTCTAGCGTTCGGCCCTATTTCGACCTCTCGATCTATATATGCTGGTCCCTCTATCATTGTAAATGGGTTCACTAAGGAGTTTTCTCCAATATAGACCTCACCGATTATATGGGAGGGTTCTATGACTCTTCCCTTTATCTCTTTTTTAACCATTGTTAAAGCCATCTTGTTTGCCTCTATTACATGCCATGGCTTACCTATATCGATCCATAACGCCCTCGGTAACTTGTAGATTCTAATCTTCACCCCTCTCCTACTCATATTATTTAATACATCAGTGAACTCTAATTCTCCACGTGGGCTCGGCTTTATATCGCTATTATCTAGGATGTCACGGGTTCTCAACTTATATATGCCCGCGTTGACTAGTCTCGAGGGAGGGTTTATGGGTTTCTCCACGACTCCTTTGAAATAGTTACCTTCATTAATAAGTACTCCGTAGTCGCTTGGGTTATCTACTTCGCTACCTACAATAATGTTTCCGCTTTCCCCCGCAATCTCTGGGATAATGTTTACCGGTGTGAAGATGTCAGAGTAAATGATTAGGACGTCATCATCACTACCCATTCCTTCAATACCCTTAACAACAGCATCCCCTGTTCCCCTTGGTTCACCCTGCTCTACGAATCTCACCTTAAAGGGTAGTCTCCTGCTCATCACATGTGCTCTAATAATATCCCCCATATATCCTGTTACAATAACCACTTCATCTATGAACGAGACGGCTGCAAGCCTATCAAGGTGCCAGTCCAACAATGGCTTACATAGGATTGGTATCAATGGTTTAGGGCGGGTCTCGGTTATTGGTTTAAGCCTGATCCCGTTTCCAGCGGCTAATATAACCGCCTTCAAAACAAGCCTCCTCCAGCTCTAACATAAACATAAATTGAGAAATTATTAATAACCTTCATCCCACTTGAATACTGATACTTCACACTAGAGTGGTGTTACCTGTAGAAAACTCACCCTAGTAAAACAATGGCTGGCCCTATAGACTCAGTAACTAAGAGTAGAAAGGAAGTAGATCGAACGTGTTAAAAGCGTTTTACTCCTCTCTTGCTTGAAGCGGTGAAATAACTACTGCCGGCTTAGGTCCTTCGGGTGATGGTATCAGGAGCAGCTTTGTCTTGTATACTTCTACCCTTCTAATTGGATATATCTTTCTAGCGAGCTCAGCTATCTCATTTGAGATCTTATAGCTCATTATCTCCTGTACTAGTTCATCAAGTGTTAACTCGCTGGCTTTCTTAAAGATATATTCCCTCATCACTCTCCTTATTGCTTTCTTTTGACTAGTATTACATCTGTAGCTTGTTAATGCAACTATTGTTACACGGAGTACGTATCCGTCTTTCGTGGTGATGTCGAATATGCCTTGAATCTTACTACTCTTCCTCCTTACGAGGCTCCTCATGTAGTCTCGGGCCAATTCATGCCCCTTGAACCTTGTTAAAGCCTTGTTTCCATCGATACTGATTATTTGGAAGTATAGTTTTACATGTACCTGCGTTATATCTCCGGTTATATCGTACAATGTTGTCTCAATTACCCTGCCAATCAACTTCTCTGGGTCATCAGCTGGTGTTGAACCTAGAGTTATACCTCCGAACGAGGTTGGTGCAACTACTTCATACCACTTCTTCATCTTCCACTTATCTTTCACAACAGCTCTGTGCTTGGAAGACATCCCTAACAACCCTGGTAACCGTTTTCACTAAGGCGTCCTAGATTAGTAAAGGGATATTTAAATATATTCATTATACATACTAATTAACACTATTCATCGAGGTATTACTTTTCATGAAGCCGGATCCCATGGATGAATAGACCTCTATAGAGTCGATTACTTCAAGTAGTCCCAGTAATTCATCTATTGTGGAGCGTAGCGACCTCACCGCATCTAACAGGTTGTTTGAAACACATATTTCTATCACATAAGTGTCTTCTTCAAGCACCTCATTGATCTTCATTCTTGGTGCAGGCTTCGTGTTATCTGGGTGAAGCGATGCGTGGACAGCGTTAATGTATTGCTTACTACCTTTAACAACTATTTTCCCACAGGGATACGCTACTTGACTACACATAATTGGACCTCATCGCATAGTGTGTATGCTTCCTCGGGTTTAATGCCTACTCTTAAGAGCTCCCTTAACTCAGTTATCTTCTGGCCATTATAAAGTATTGCAACGGGTTTCTTAGCGGGTAAAGCATTTAGGGAATTCAATATATCTATTACTATACCGGGTCTCTTGAAATACTCCTCTACATCAATATATGTGTTCTTCTTTGCCAGCCACTCTGGTATAATAATGCCAAGCATGCTTGCAGCCTCATCTATGCTTGACTCATAAATAGATAGGATAACAGGTATTACACTCATGTCTAAGCTTATCTCCAGCATATATATGGGTGAATCCCTGTAAAGGCTATTGAATACAAGTAGGCTACCCATTGCCTCACTGAGCTGGATTTCCAGCCCATTAAATACTTCTGATGGAATAATGAAGTCGCCGAGTAGTTTATTTGTAAAATCCTCAATGGTCATGCCAAGTGTTTTCGCGATATTATTGAGGAACTCTAATAGCTGGCTGAGCATTTCCTCATCTAGTTTATCAAGGTTCCTTATCTGCTCAGGGTTTTTCTTGAATATCCTTGAAGCAAGCTCCTGTATTTTCTCCGAGTTACCAGTGAAACCCGGTAGGAACGGTATTAAAGTCCTTTTAATGCTTTCAACTATCCCGAGTCTCTTAATACCCCAAGCCCTCGGAATGGTTGCTTCCTCAAGCCTCCTATCATTAATGAGTTCCCTGAGGATTTTGTCCTCCAGGCCTTTAAACTTCCCCTCTTTAAACACGTAGAGATCCCTGTAAAAGGCTGCAATTATTGAGAGGACCTTATCCCACCACTCAATCATATATAAATCGTCTAAGAAACTGGCTATGAAGCCGGCTACCGAGTAGTCTTGTCTATAGCTTATCGATACATGCTGGCTCTGATTCAGCGGTGGTAGATTAATCAGTATAGCTGGTGTATCCCTCTCATCTATGAGGACTTTAGCATCCAGAGTTACCTTGGCTGAAATACCTTGTTCCCTAAGTGTTTTCAACAGTATGCTTGATGCGATAAGTGAGTCTAGTGAAGTATCCGGTATTATTCTCACACTCTTATATTTGCTTATAATTGAAACCAAATCGGCTTTCCCCAAAATATTCACCGGGTTTTACACACCTGTCATCATAGATAATACAGCTGGCTAATATTTCATCGTCTCTCAACCCATTAAAACCTGTTTTCCACCGGTCTTAAAAGGGGATCATTCGATTCCTTCAACAATCTACATGCTTCATCATGGAGCAACTCTATACATCATATCGGACTGTTACAACCGAAAGCCTTGCTATTTATGGCGGGGATGATGGTTTTAAGCTTTT